>JAQWBC010000086.1 GCA_028707415.1 Candidatus Izemoplasmatales bacterium | reverse complement strand
AAACGGCATTGCTAAATCTTGGACTGGATGGTTCTTTTGAAATCATGATGATGGAACTGCCATTCATATTTGGATTAATGCCATCACGAAAACCATTATGGAAGGATTTCTTTTTGTCTCATTTTGTTCAAAACAAACAAATATACTTCCCAAGTGGTGGTGAACTGCCGTGATTGATGTCTCCGGAGTAGCCGAAGCAATTGTGGCCGCTGCTCACAATGGTGAAAACGGCCGTTGTTATCCGGTTGGAAACATCAATATAACATATAATGATTTAATCAACAGGATGATGAAAGCCAAGGGTGATAAAAGACGTTTTTTTGGATTGCCGGGATTTATCTGTTATTTTGGAGGATTAGCTATCGATCTTAAGTTTCGAAAACTAGGAAAAGAATCAGGACTCAATCACGCTAGATTGATGACCCAAATTCTAAATAAATGTTTTTATATCGATCCGAAATCAATCAGTCTAGAATTAGGATACTCCGAATTTGGGTTCTTAGGCGGATTAGATCCTCTCGAAAGCATCGATAAAACAATAAAATCTTGTTACTCCGAATAATACCAAAAAAAAGCTCGCAATTGAAGGAACTGGCGAGCTTTTTAAATTCATTTTTTGTAAGGAACATTAGTCAAATCGATTTCAAAGCGACAGAATTCATCGCCTTGAAGAACATTATTGAGACATTTTACCCCAAGTTTATGGTCAAAAATCACCTCATACATGGCTTTGGCAAACCCACCACTGCACATGCACCAATCCGGTGACACATGCGATTTGTTGGCGAGGATATTTTCGCGAACAAACGGACAGTGACAAGCGTAATACCTCCGCATCATGGGATTTGTTTCTTCTAAAAACCGCTTGGGATCATAAGGTATTTTTGTGGAATATAATTTGTCATCTTTTATAACTGCGGCCATTATTTCTTGATTGGTTTTAACATAGTCAACTACTTTTTGATTGATTTCTTGTTCAAACCAAATTGTGTTTGTGTCCGCGTGTCTTTGTAAAGTGGCAATTTGCCGACGGTTTAAATCCTCTAAGTATGCGGATAAAGAAGGTGCGGCTTCATAATATGATTTTTCCTCTTGGAATGCTTGATCAGGAATGCCATGATTATTCCCTGACATAACCTCCGCTAAACATGAAGCCGGACAATGTTCATGCATTCGTTTCATAAAACGGGCCGTAAACTGGGGATAATCTTTTGGAGCGGTGCCCAAAACAGGAATGGCAAGATCTTTCATAACCTTATCCGCAACATCTTTCCCCGCATGAATTTCCAAATTTTTCAGAATATTTTCGATTACTTCGTTACCTCCGGTATATTTCGTCAGTTGTACAAACAAATCGTTACGCCCGATAATTCGAAAGTATCGCATCAAACCGAGAATAACGGGAAAAGTATTTTCACCACTTGCGACGAGTGTAGCAACAAAATAATCAAGTTCAGCTACACTGGCTTCATCAACGGTTGTCGAGGGTTTTTTATTCTGCAATTGCGTTTCGAATTGATCTAAAATTTCTAATATTTTTTCAAAATCACTTGCAGGAAGTTTGCGTTTTTCATAAAATGCTCTCAATTCAGTAATCTTCATTTTATCTCCTTTTTCCAATTTCAGCGATGATAGTCTTTAATAGCGTGTTGATTTTAATAACTGATGCTTGGGCAACATTTAATATATCCTGATGCAACAGTGGACTTGGCATGATTCCCGCAGCCATATTGGTCAAACACGATATCCCCAAAACTTTCATACCCATGTGTGTTGCCACTAAAGCTTCGGGAACGGTCGACATGCCGATAGCATCGGCTCCCATCATTCTAATCATTCGAATTTCTGCTGGTGTTTCATATGCTGGCCCGCTCCACCAGGCATAGACTCCCTCTCGAAGAATCATTCCCAAGGTTTCCGCGCTGTTAATTGCAATTGCTTGTAGGTTCTTTGAATATATTTCGGTTGCATCGGGAAAGCGGGGGCCAATTCGATCATCGTTAATGCCAATTAAGGGGTTATTGCCAACTAAATTAAGCTGATCGGTGATAAGCATTAAATCACCAACATGGAAATCCAGATTAACTGCTCCTGCGGAATTAGTTAAAATAACCGTATCAACTCCCATAGCTTTCAAGACTCGAATCGGAAAAACAACATCCGCAAAAGCTCCACTCTCAAAATAATGAAACCTGCCTTGCATAACTGCTAAAGCAACACCGTTTGAATACCCAACCACTAATTGCCCTTGATGACCAACCGTCCCCACAGAAGAAAAATACGGAATATCGACATAAGGAATGATGATGCGGTTTTCCAAATCGTCGCTAAAAGCTCCTAATCCCGATCCAAGAACAATCCCAATTTGAGGACGAATCTTTGTTAAACCGAATACATAATGCGCCGCTTCATTCATTCTCGCAACTTGATCCATGCCATGCCTCCATAAATGTAACTTATTTAGTGTTTCGATGTAGTTTGCCCCATGACTCTCGTTTCCGACTCATGCTATAATGTAGTTATTGAAAGGATTATCGTTGATGGATAAACAAGTTAAACACGGATTTAAACCTGTAATTGATAATCAATGTCAAATCTTAATTTTAGGAAGCATGCCTTCTGTGCAATCACGAGCGGGATCTTTTTATTACTTGCACCCGCAAAACCGGTTTTGGCGAGTGCTAACTGCTTTGTTTAATCTTGACTTTGTAAGCGCTGGTATTTTACAAAAACAGGATTTGCTGTTAAAGTTACACATCGCTTTATATGACGTCATTGATAGTTGTCAAATAACAGGTTCTGCTGATTCATCAATCAAAAACGTCAAACCCATCAATCTTGAAGCCTTGTTAAAACTTGCTCCAATAAAACAAATTTACCTTAACGGTTCCAAGGCATATACATTGTTCAAGAAACATTTTCCCGCACGACAATCGATGGCTATGCCGTTGTTATCGACTTCAGCAGCAAGTGCAAGGTATTCATTAGTTGACTTAATCAATCAATGGAGTTGTATCAAGAAAAACCTCAATTGAGTACAATTATTCTAGTTGCTCCGACACATGAGATAGGCTTTAATATCTTGCTTTTTTATCTTGATATGATGTTCGCCAAGATTTATAAATCCATTATTTTCGTAGAATCTGATACCAGCAATATTATCACTTGCAACATGAAGATATATTTTTGGAATGATTTTGCTCAATTCATTAATTGCTTGAGAAGCAAAGCCTTGACGCCTTTCGCTCTCTTGAACAAAAAGATAGACTACATAACTTCCGCTTTTGTCAAACACTCCGCCAAATAAATGGTTTAGTTTTAATAAGATTGGTAATTTTTTTAAGAACAGTTTGCCACCAAACAAACGATAATAAGCTTTCCCGGTGGCGAGATGTAATTTCGCTTTTTGCTTAATGGAATAGAATGATATTATTCCGACAATTCCCGACTCGTTTTTAATAACACGCAAATAGGGAGCGGCGTAGAATGTTCCGCTTTGTTCCATTAATTTTGTTATCAAAGATATCCCCGTGATTCTATCGCCAAACAACATTTGGTTGATTTGTGGATCTGTATCATAAATCATCCCAGCTACTATTTGCGAATTATGAATTGACTGATCAAATTCCATAATCAATAATCATCACCCCAAAAAGAAAAGCATCTTTTGCTGTATAAGTGACTCATCATTCCCATTTTATCACAGTTTATATCGATAGAAAACACCAGTATAGAAAAAGAAAACCATTTCGGTTTTCTTTTAATATATAGAGCGTTTTTGACCAATTATTAATCTTAACGATTAAAAGAGAGCAGATGATTACTGTTTTGATGGTTATAAAGGCAATTATCAATCATTATGACCAACGCAATATAAAACCCAATTTGGTCTTCAGGATAGATTCTTATCTCGTATGAATCACCCCAAGAAATCCATTTTTTATGAAAATCGGCTACTGTCTGTCCATCTTTAGTGATTGAAAAATCATGAGCCATGAAATTGCCTTCAATCGAATAGTCTCCAAAAGAACTGGTAATATCGAGTTTGTGATGAAAAAGCGTGAAGCGTTTACGGATTTTGGCAACTTGTTTGTCGGCGGCATCAAAAAGCAAATAGTTTGGCAATAGTGTAAAAAGCTTGCGTTTCATCGTGAATAAATGCCTGTTAGTCAATGTGTCAAATAATTTCATTTTATGCGTAATCGATAAGAATTTGCTTTCGCAATGAAAAATAACATTTTGTTTTTCATCGTAGATTTTGTAGCGATCAGTAATCGCGAACACCTTTTGTTTAAGATAAAATGTATTCATGGTTCAATTCCTCCGATTTTAGGCTTTGCATTCCAACCTTCGCTGTTGTTTTTTCTATTTGTTATTTTAGCATTATCAGCCAAGGATGTAAATAACTTACCCTTATATTTCACGATTTTTCGCGATTTCCTTTTATTAATCGAGCACTACAGTTTATTTAATCATTGCCTTAATATTTTCGATAATCATTTTTTAAATACCAGATGAAAGCAAAAACGCCATCGAAATCATGGCGTTTAAGCATAAGGAGTATCCAGCGATAAGAGTTTATAAATCATAAGCTTGTTCAAGTATCGTCGATATTTTCTCGGGCCGGTTAAAGAAATACCCTTGTTGAAGAATACAGCCCAACTTCTTTAAAATATCGCTTTGATCAAATGTTTCTACGCCTTCAGTGACTATAAGTTGATTAGCTATTTTTGCAATTCTACATATCATTTTGACGATTTCTTGGTTTTTTGGTTGTTTGATCTTATTTACAAATACCGCATCAATCTTTATTATGTCAAAAGCCACATCTTCGAGTATCGCGAGTGATGAATATTCTCGCCCGAAGTCATCAATCGAAATTCCATATCCATGTTGTTTAAAGTCGTTAATTCTGCCAATACAAAGGTCGATGCTGTTCACAAACGTACTTTCGGATATCTCGATACTTATGGCCTCTGCACGCAAACCATGTTCTTCAACCATGCCATCGAGAAAAATCAAAAAGCGTGGATCAAGTAATGATGATGGAGTGATATTTAATGCAAGTTTTGCATGCCGATATTCCCACACTTGATTAACTTGTTTAAACGCAAGAAACGCTTTTTCCACCAAATATCTTTCTAATTTGTCGATTATATTTGCTTCTTTTGCGATGGAAAACATCGTTTTAGGCGAGATATAACCAAATTCAGGGTCATTCCATCGCGCCAATTCTTCGAATGAATGTACGTCATTAGTTACAACGTTAACGATCTTTTGAAAATAAACTTCGATGATACTCTTATCAATTGCATTTTGCAATTTTTGAGCGAACAATA
>JAQWBC010000085.1 GCA_028707415.1 Candidatus Izemoplasmatales bacterium | reverse complement strand
CAATATTAAAAGTTATTGGTCCTTTACCTTCGGTCACAACAACTTGTTTCAAACCATTTCCAATGATTTCCTTCACGCCTGTGATAACATCGTCAACTTGATGGCCTAACAAAGTTGTCAGTTCACTACGATTGACCTTTAAGATATTAATTTGAGAAAGGTATTTTTTGAAGCGGATAACCTTGGTTTGGCTGACCCCATCAACGATAATTGTTTTGTTATGATAACGAGAAAAGAGTTCATCAAGCACCGGAATTGGTAAATTGGCTTCCATCACAATCGTATCGAATTCATCAATATAGTCCGATTGACTAGCAACAATTGCCGGTTCAATCGCTTCAAGCGACTGTAAATCATTGATTCCAATAGTAAGCGAGCCATCTGGCTCATGAATTGCCAAATAAGTTCCAGAATGTTGATTCATGTGAATCGACTTTTGATAATCAATTCCCAGACGATTCAAGTAATTGCAGACAAAATCAGCAAGATAATCGTTACCAATAAAAGTAAGAAAGCTGACATCTGATTGTAACCGATATAAGTTCTCGGCAATATTTTTGCCAACGCCACCCACGTGCATATCAAAGTGACCAATGTTAGAATCATGGAGCTTCAAAGCCTCATTACCGATGCCAATGAAATCGACATTAACGGAACCGATCACAAGTATTTTTGCCATTTATAATTACTCTAAAATATTGGAAGTCAAGTAATCAACGCCAAGTTTAATCAATTTTTCTGCTGTCTCTTTATCATCAACGGTCCAGACTCCGACCTTTAGGCCGGACAAATGTAACCGTTTGATGGTGGTTTCATCTAAAACATCAAAGCGGACATCTAAATTAATTCGATGCCGTTCGCAATAATCGATAATATGTTCATTTACTTCTTCCGCAAGCAAATATAAGTCGACTTGAGGATAGTTCTTGCGAATATAAGATAAATATTTTTCTGAAAAAGCAATTAAACTAATATGCTCGATTTGTGCTGTTAGCTCAATTTGAGCAATGATTTCATTGATGTTTTCGAGGGTTAAATTATCTTTTAGTTCTACGAATCCATGTTTTTTATACGTTTTGCATATTTGTAAATATTCTGAGAGTAAAGGAATACAGATATTATCGGATAGGTTTCCGCTTTTACGATCGATTAAGGAAAATTTTCGAATTTCTTCGTAACGAAAACTTGGTATATATAAATTAAGCATTCCCAGACGTAGTAAAGTATCATCATGAGTAATGATTATTTTTTCATCTTTGGATGCGTAAACGTCACATTCAATCCCGAAATAACTGCGATTTGCGGCCGCCAAAAACGCATTAATCGTATTTTCAGTTTCAATGCCGCTTAACCCGCGATGGGCAATCATGCCCTTGAAGTATTTATCGATTTTAACAGTATTCATAACATCACACTCTCTTCATCGTCAAGTTACGGTATTATTCTATCATCATTCGTGCCTTTTTCATACCAAAAAAGCAGAAAAAATATGCTTTTTACTTCATCAAGATAAAGAAGAAAAAAAACGAAGAAAAACGTTTCTTCGCTTTTGTATAATTATTCTTGTGTAAGCAATTTATATGGTCTACGATAAATCATCTAAAACATTACGAATATCAGTGACGCCAACATACGCTGCAACAAAAGCGCCGTTGCTAATATAAACCAGTGATGGCGTTTTTGTGACATTGATTCCCGAATTAATATCGCTTAAGGAAGTTGCGACAACAAAATAGAAAGTATCAATCTCGAGCCCAGCAACTTTTGTCAAAATTTCAGTTTTTATTTCCCCACAACGTAAGCAAGTATAGTTAAAAAAATAGATATAATATTCCGTTTGTGACATCTGTAACTGTTGTTCGACATCAGTTATGAAGAAATCGGAAAAATCACTATAATCATATGCAGCTAGATCCGTAGTCGTATCAGTCGTTTGTAAAGTTGTTCCATCACAAGCAAATAAAAATGCTCCACATAGAAAAATCGTTACTAGTAGAAATTTTTTCTTCATTTAACCTTCCTATTCATTTCCCGATTAGTCGATTGAATCAACATCTCGCCCTTTTAATAATGGGGAAATCCGTTTATATATTAATATGACAATAAATGACACGATTATGCCTTTAAACAAATTGAACGGGATGATACCAAACAATATTCCCGTAGTGATATCTGTTACATATGGTAAAGCGAGCGAATATTGGAGAATTAATTGTTCCGTCGTGATGCCCATAAAGCCGGCGTACATCGGTAATAAAACAAATAAATTTAGCAATGCTGAGGCGAAAGCCATTGACACAATTCCAACTGCTAACCCAATAATTGCTTGTTTTTTTGTTTTGTGGCGAAAATAGATGATACTTGCCGGCAGGACAAAAGCTGTTCCGATCAGAAAATTTGCAAATTCACCGATTCCAACCGACCATGTTCCATCCAATAAGAGATTTAATAAAACCTTAAACGCTTCAATAACAACTCCTGCTATCGGTCCAAGCGAAAATGCGCCAATCAAAACGACGATTTCCGCAAAATCCATTTTCAAAAATGATGGACCTATGAAAGGAATTGCAAATTCGCCAACCATGGTAACGGCTGCCAAGGCCGATAAAATTGCTACTTGAATCATCCATCGAACTGTTACTTTTTTCATTGTCAATCCTCCAAAATAAAATTGCCCTACGTGTCGAGGGCAATCGAATATTTTCCATGATTAACAATCATGAAAAACTTCTTCCATCCAGACTATACTGTCGGTACGGGAATTGCACCCGATCATGCTATCGCTTGCGGACTATACCGCCGGTGGAGAATTACACTCCGCCTCGAAGTTTCATTATAATATTATCTATAATTTATTATATTCTCTTCATCGTTGATTGTCAATTTTTACCAGTTAAAAACTGATGGTTTTTTCGTTGAAGCAACCGCCCTTACTATTGACGCTTCCATACCAATCCATTTAAGGGGAAGACATACTAGCCAAAAAGTTTCGTTTAGTTTATCAAGATTGACCATACTCTCGACAAGAACAATCTTTTCACCGAGTAAATCCACATGAGCTCGCTTCTCATCAGAAAAATCGTATTTAAACGAAGGCATATCAGTTCCAATAAGTTCAAGTTGGTATTGTTTTACAAAATCCAAGAAACTGGGTTCGAAGCCATAAAAACCAGTAAAGTAGTCGGCTCCTTTTCCTTCAATTTCCCATCCTGTGTCAATCAACAGTTTATGCTGTTTTCGGTTGAGATGATTGTATGCTTTTGCAATTGATGCAGTTGTCAGTATCCCGTATTGATTGGGGCTGACCCTGATTTTGTTGGCATATCCGATGACTTTATCAATCGCGATCGATGCGACATCATCGCCACCATCGATAAAATGCAAGGGTGCATCCAAATGCGTTCCCACATGCATTACCGTCGTTATTTTTTTTAAATTAAAGCCATCTTTTTCAATTGTGTAGACATCGGTAATTTCTACCACTGGATCAGTTGGATATACGAGCGTTGATGACGTGATTGACTTTGATAAATCTATCCATTTACTTGTCATAGTCCTCTCCCTTAAAACAATTAACCATTTGTCAGAGATGCCAAATGGTATTTACATATTCCATTATCGCCCGATCGCTCGAAAAAACGCCGCTATTTGCGATATTTATAACCATCCGTTGGCCCCAACGGTAACGATCTTTATAGGTATCATTCGCCAATAGATGTGCATGCTTATACGCCGCAAAATCCTTAAGAACAAAGAAACAATCATCATATAACAGTTTTTCGTAGATATCTCGAAACTCAAGAGAATCAACTTCGGTGAAAAAACCGTTGACCAACTGTTTTAAAACCAAAGAAAGATCATCATCCGTATTTATGATATCTTCAGAATGATATGTTTTTTCCTTAGTTAAATTTGTTACCTCGTGAGCCGTCATGCCAAAGATGAAAATATTATCATCACCAACCAATTCATGAATTTCCACGTTAGCTCCATCTTCGGTGCCAATCGTCAACCCGCCATTCATCATAAATTTCATATTTCCTGTTCCCGAAGCTTCTTTAGAAGCAGTTGAGATTTGTTCGGATATATCAGCGGCGGGCATAATTTTCTCGGCATAAGAAACGTTATAATTTTCAACAAATACCACTTTTAGAAATGAATTTGTCTCTGAATCTGCGTTAACTTTGTTAGCAATTGTATTAATTAACTTGATGATTTTTTTGGCAAAATAATAGGTTCCGGCAGCTTTAGCCCCAAATATAAAAACATGAGGGAAATAGTTCTTTCTGAAATCAAGATCAGTTTTTAAATGATTGTACAAATCCATGATATGTAATGCGTTTAACAATTGCCGTTTATATTCGTGAAGCCGCTTGACCTGAATATCAAAGATGGCGTCAGGATCAATGACAAATTGGCGGTCCTGATAAATGCGTTCGGCAAGAATCGTTTTTCGGGTTTTCTTCATGGCTAACAAGCGATCGATAATCCGATGATCATCGGCATAAGCCGCAAATTTAATGAGATCCTCCGGATGCTTGTGCCATGAATCGCCAATCGAATCATCAAGAATCGCTGTCAATTCGGGATTGGAATGAATCAACCACCGTCGGTGGGTGATTCCATTTGTTACGTTATGAAATTTGTCGGGATACAAACGATAAAAATCGTTCATCTCCATCGTTTTCAAAATCTCAGTATGCAGTTTGGCTACTCCATTAACCGAATAGCAAGCAACGATACATAAATGTGCCATCTGCACAACGCCATTGGCAATAATCGCTAATTTTTGAATCAGTTCTTCTCTGGCTTGGTATTGCTTTCGTAATTGGTCGCAAAATTTTTGGTTGATTTCCTCAATAATTTGGTAGATCCTCGGTAAAACCGGTTGGATAACACCAATCGGCCATTTCTCTAAGGCTTCGGCTAAAATCGTATGATTGGTATAAGCCATTGAATGCGTTACAATCGCCCAAGCTTGATCCCATTCATATCCCTCATCATCAAGCAAAAAGCGCATTAATTCGGGAATAATTAACGTCGGGTGGGTATCATTAATATGAAAAACGACTTTTTCAGCGAGATTATCTAATGTATTATATTTAGCTTTATGTTTATGACAAATGCTTTTTACCCCAGCACAACTGAAAAAATATTGTTGCATTAATCGAACCTGTTTGCCATCTAAAGTTGTGTCATCGGGATAGAGAAATCCTGATAATTTTTGTAAATCCATTTCATAATCCATTGCTGTCCGATTTTTCGGATATTTACGACTTGCCTCAGCGCTCCATAACCGCAAACAAGTAACAAAACCATTGCCATCACCGACAACAGGAACATCATAAGGAACGGCTTTGACAAATCCGCTAGGTCGGTAGACGG
>JAQWBC010000084.1 GCA_028707415.1 Candidatus Izemoplasmatales bacterium | reverse complement strand
ATTATGTGGTTATTCCTGCCGTCGGATTAGTGTTTTATATCATACATTTGATTATCATGTCTGGTCGGAAACGCCGTGAAGAAAATTATGACGATCTTGAGCACGAAGTCAGTGAGATTCGGAAAACCGGGAATGAAAACGCTCAAGAAACCAATGTAGCTAATAGCAAGTCAAAAACTAGCAAGGCAACCAAACAGGAAAAAAGCCGGTTACAAGAAGAACAAGTCCAATCTGGCAAAGGCAAAAAAACCTATATAGTTTCTAATGAACAATCGATTATCTCTGGGGAGCAAAATATTGACCCGACTAACTTGCTTTATGAAGAAGTAGCAATTGATTCGGAGTTTAATAAAACCAGTAATCTTGATAAACAAGTATCGAGCATCGAATATTATATCGAGAAACCGAAGATGTTTAAGCCCCTTGAACCGACATTTGATGCTTTGGTTGCCTATGTTCGTGAACTTCCTAATGTCGTCACGAAGATTACCGATGAACGCATTTCTTTTTACATTGACCGCAAACCTTTCTTAGTTTTGATGAACTTTGGTAATTATTACCGGATGGCATTTCGCTCCGATTTGGAAAAGGGAGTTCGCTTAATTATCAAATACCCCACAATATCGAAAAACAAAGGCACTAAAGATACATTATGGTTTAAAGCTAACAACTATGGTGATTTACCGAAAGAGGTTATTTACGACATCGTTAAGTCGGCTTTCGACAACGTCAATGCATGATTAAAGGCAACTTTTAAAGTTGCTTTTTTCTTTGTTTAAAAGCGAAAAATCATTGAATGTGAACGCTTTCTATGATAAAATTATGATGAGGTGATTGATATGAGAGTTCAAGAGGTAGAAACGCTCAAACAATTGTTACTTGACAAGAAAAAAGCCATCTCGGAAGCATTACTCACTAATATTTGTGATGAGTTTGACAAACATTACATTTATGAGTCAACTAGCTTTGATAATGGTAATTTTACTTACGAAGATGTTTCTTTCTTGTTAGAAGATCACTCACGGTTGTTTCCGGACAAAGATGAGTTAGTCCGCAAAGCAATCATAAACAATCATCATGCCTTAAAAATGATTCATAAATTAGCTTCGGAGCAACAACCGATTACCGAATCAATCGTTAAGGACCTACATCAATTGTTGGTGGAAGGAATCATTCCTGGTGGTGTCTACCGGACTCGTGATTTATTCATTCTTGGTGCCAAGCATGTTCCACCGTCATATTTAAAAATCTTTGCTAAAATGGATGCCTACTTTGCGGATATGAATAACCCCGAACTTCAAGGTATCGCAAAAGCAGCTTTCGTTCATTTGGAAATCCTAAAAATTTATCCTTTTATGGACGCTAATGGGAGATTAGCGAGATTGTTACTGAATTATCAATTGGAACTTGATGGGTTTCTGCCAATTTCAATCATCAAAGGGATTCGTAATGATTACTTTAAAAATATCGACGAATACAAAATAAATAAAAATATTGTTCCTTTCACTGAATTCTTGACGGAACTTGAATATAACCGCATTACCGACTTTTTAAGCAGAGGGTAAATAAACCCTCTTTTTTTCGTAATTCAATACCGTGAGGAGATCAATTTTATGAAGTATGTTAACTACCCGTTTTCTGAAGTGCAAAGATTATCTTTCTATTTAGCAACTGAGGAGTACTTAGCTCTCCATTTTCCGGCTTCAGAGTATTTTTTTATGTGGCAGGTGGAGCCATCAGTCATCTTTGGCCGCAATCAATTGATTGAAAATGAAGTCAATCTTGATTATGTCCGCCAAAACGGAATTCGGATGTATCGTCGCAAGTCTGGCGGGGGTTGTGTCTACGCTGATTTTTCGAATATCATGTTTTCCTTTATTACTCCGGAATTTAACAAGGATTTTGTTTTTGACAAATATCTGGGAAAAGTTGTCGATGTCTTAAAAGGACTTGGGCTTGACGCCCACTTCTCGGGACGTAACGATATTTTAGTTGGTGATATGAAAGTGTCGGGCAATGCTTTTTACAAAGTGATGGATAGAGCGATTGTTCATGGCACGATGCTTTTTGATACTGATTTGTCGGTAATGGTCAAAGCGATTACTCCAAGTAATGAAAAATTGATTTCAAAAGGGATTGATTCGGTCCGCAAACGGGTGATGAATCTTTCGGAAATTCTTACTATTGATATCGAGTCATTTAAAAATACAATGAAAACGATGCTCTGTGAAGAAGAAATCATTTTAACGGCTTCTGACGTTGAAGGGATTCGGGAAATCGAAAAATCCTATCTTGCCGATGACTTCGTATTCGGTAAGAATCCTCGATTTACGATGGTAAAAAAAGGATACGTTAAAGCTGGTTATTTTGAAGTTAACTTAGAAATCAAAAACGGAATCCTTAAGAAGATGAATATCCAAGGCGATTTTTTTCTAATCGGTGATTTGGACGATTTTATCAAACATTTTATCAATATTCCATTTACGGAAGTTGCTTTTGCTCAGGTGTTAACGGCAATTGCACCGGAAGCGACAATCATGCATCTTGATGCGACCGATTTTCTTAAAATCTGCTTCTAAACAATTTAGATTATGATATAATAAAAAACTGAGGTGTGAAAAATGGATACGATTTTGAAAACCTGTCTTTACGACAGACACGTGCTTTTAAATGCTAAAATGGAACCTTTTGCCGGATATTGGATGCCTATTAGTTATACCGGTATTATCGAAGAACATCAGGCTGTTCGCAATCACTCGGGTATGTTTGATGTTTCCCACATGGGAGAGATTCGCGTTACTGGAAAAGATGCAATCCCGTTCATCGAATATGTTACCACGAATGAAATTCAATCCAAGCCGTTTGGAAAAGTGATTTATGGTTTGATTCTTTACGATAACGGCACTTGCGTTGATGATTTGTTGGTTTATAAAGTCGCTGACGATGAATTATTTCTTTGTGTTAATGCATCCAATGTCGCTAAAGATTACACTTGGATTGTGGAACACACTGAAGGCTTTGACGTTTTGGTCAAAAACGAGTCCGATAAATGGTCAGAAATTGCCGTTCAAGGTCCAGAAACCGAAAAAATTGTGATGGAACTCATGCATCTTGATTTAACGGATTTAACGTTCTACACGTTCAAATACGTTGTCTGGGATGGGCATTTGTTATTAATCTCGCGGACTGGTTATACTGGTGAAGATGGGTTTGAGATATATGGTGATTGCGTCGCAATACCGCTAATTTGGGATTTGTTCCAATTATCAGGAAAAGTTCTACCCTGTGGACTTGGATGTCGTGACACGCTTCGATTTGAAGCATCTTTGCCGCTTTATGGTCATGAAATCTCCGATCAAATTCTACCAATTGAAGCGGGACTTGGAAGTTTTGTAAAGTTTGAAAAACGAGATTTTATCGGCAAAAACGCGCTTTTGATGCAAAAAGCAGCAGGGCTTGTTCACAAACTCATTGGTATCGAATTGACTGAACGGGCAATCCCTCGTCAGGGATATGAAGTTTTTTCCGGTGACTTAATGATTGGGCATATTACTACGGGATACTTATCCATTTCAACGGATAAGTGCATCGCAAATGCCTTAATTGACACAAAGTATGCTGTTCTCGGTGAACCGATTTTTGTTCAAATTCGTAAGAAGATGGTTCCTGGTATCATAAGAAACCGTCAATACTATAAAAAAAATTATAAACAATAGGAGCGATGATGTATGAGTAAAGTTGTAGATGGACTGTATTACGCCAAAAGTCACGAATGGCTGAAAGTTGAAGGCAATGTTGGCATCGTTGGTATCTCTGATTATGCTCAAGCACAACTGGGGAGCATCGTTTTCGTTGATTTACCGGAAGCAGGCGCGAAAGTTACGATGGAAGCAGAATTCGGTGCTGTCGAATCCGTAAAAGCGGCTTCTGATCTCTTAAGCCCGATTTCCGGGAATGTTATTGCCACTAACCAAGCGGTAATCGACAATCCGGAACTGATTAACCAAGATGCTTTTGGCAGTTGGCTAATCAAGATTGAAATTGCTAATCCTTCTGAAGTTGATCAATTATTGTCTGCAAAAGACTATCGTTTTATTAGCAAGTAGGTGAAGGTGATGTTCAAATATTTTCCGCACACGGAAAATGATTTGCAAGCGATGAAAGCTAAAATTGGCATTCGTAAAACCTCAGAATTATTTCGCGACGTTCCTCAAGATGTCGCCTTTTTACGTGATTATGACATACCTTTGGCAATGTCAGAAATTGAATTACGCAAGCATTTAGAAACCCTCGCTGCCGAGAATAAAACTCATATCATTTTTGCGGGTTTGGGAGCATATGACCATTATAATCCAGCAATTATCGCTCAACTGGTAAATCGTGAAGAATATTTGACTGCTTATACACCTTATCAGCCAGAAATTTCTCAAGGAACGTTGCAATACATCTTTGAATTTCAATCCATGGTCGCCATACTTTCGGGGATGGAAGCGGCCAATGCTTCGATGTATGATGGGGCTACAGCTACTGCCGAAGCGATGTTCATGGGAACCGCAATTGCGAAAAGAAATAAGATATTGGTATCGGCAACCATCAATCCGATTGTAATTGATGTCGTTAAGACTTATGCTCATTTTCGAGGGATTGAGATCATCATTGTTCCCATGATTGATGGAGTTATCAATCGCGAGGAATTACTTAACTTAATCACCGATGATATCGCGGGATTGATTGTCCAAAAGCCTAATTATTACGGTATTATTGAAGACTACACGGGAATAGCTGATCAGTTACATGCCAAAAAAGCCGTTCTAATTGAAAATAATGACATCTCGACATTGGCGGTTTTGAAAACGCCCGGCGATGATGGGGCTGATATTGCTTGCGGTGATTGTCAGTCGTTAGGAATGCCATTAGCTTTTGGCGGACCATATTTAGGTTTCATCGCCTCGAAAAAAGCATATGTTCGCAAATTGCCGGGTCGAATTGTTGGTCAATCGTTTGATAAAGCTGGTAAACGAGCTTATGTTTTGACACTACAAGCTCGCGAACAACATATTCGTCGTGAAAAGGCTAATTCCAATATTTGTTCGAACCAATCATTGATGGCTTTATACGCAACGATTTATCTAGCATTGATGGGACCAGAGGGTTTGAAAGAAGTTAACGAAATTTCCTATTCGGGAGCCCATTATCTTTATGACGAATTAATCAAAACAGGAAAATTTTTTCCGGCATTCGATCAACCATTTCTCAAAGAGTTTGTTGTGAGAACTAGTCTACCTCCCGATCTCATTATCATGCTTTAGATGAAGCAGGAATGTTCGCCGCCATTGCCATCGATGAGACGATGCAAGGAATGCAGATGCTTCTTAATTTCGCGGTCACGGAAAAGCGGACAAAAGTGGAGAT
>JAQWBC010000083.1 GCA_028707415.1 Candidatus Izemoplasmatales bacterium | reverse complement strand
CCATAAAGATTGGCACATATCATCAATATCGCGTTTTGCATGAAAACCCAGTTCGTTCTTGGCTTTGGTAACATCCGCGTAACTAGCATCAATATCGCCTTGGCGCCTCGAATCGATAACGTAAGGTATATTTTTTCCACAAGCCTTTTCAAACGCATGTAATACTTCAAATACACTATACCCTCTACCAGTTCCAAGATTATATACATATACTCCAGATTTTTTAATCATCTCCAAAGCCAAGATGTGCCCATGGGATAGATCGAGAACGTGGATATAATCACGAACACCGGTTCCGTCTACGGTATGATAATTATCACCATAAATATGAACAAGTGGTAATTTCCCAGCTGCCACCATTGCCAGATATGGCGTTAAATTATTAGGAATTCCCGAAGGGTTTTCCCCAATCAATCCCGACGGATGCGCTCCGACCGGATTGAAATACCGTAGGATAACAATCGTATAATCGGGGTGTGCTACGCCCACGTCGGTAAGAATTTGTTCAATCATCAATTTGGTTGAACCATAGGGGTTGGTCGTTTTCAAAGGGCTCGTCTCAATAATGGGTAATTTTGAAGGATCACCATATACCGTCGCTGATGATGAAAAAATAATTTTTTTTACATGGTACTTTTCTGCCATTTCCAAAAGCACCAAAGTTCCCCCAATATTATTATCGTAATATTCTAGTGGTTTCTCAACGGATTCTCCTACTGCCTTTAAACCCGCAAAATGAATTATCGCATCAATCTTATTTTCACGAAAAATCGGTTCAATGTCATTTTTGCATCGCAAATCCGCTTGATAAAAACTTACCACCCTATTGGTAATTTTCTCAATGCGTTTAATCACTTCCGGATTAGAATTGACAAAGTTATCAACAATAATCACTTCATATCCGTTTTCAAGCAATTCGACGACAGTATGCGACCCAATATATCCGACTCCACCGGTCACAAGAATTCGTTTTTTGGTATCCGACATTTAAATCACGCTTCTTTCTTATTTGGTAATGGTAATTTTCTTTAATCCCCGCGGTTGATCTGGGTTTACTCCCCGCTTTTGTGATAAACTACACACAAAAATCTGGGCTGCCACTACAAATATAAATGGAGAAAAATAAAGATGTGCTTTTGGCAACAAAACTAGATTCTCATAGTTCAGGGAAGAATCATCAGTAAATACAATAACATTTGCGCCGATTGTTTTAAGTTTCTGGATCATTTCGAGACTTCCCGGCATGCTTTTGTCTTGCGGTGCTAAAATGATAACCGTCGATTGTTTTTCAATCATGGCAAATGGCCCGTGGTGAAAATCACTTGTAGCGTAACCAAGAGCTTTTATATAGGTTGTTTCCTGCAGCTTAAGTGCAAACTCATGGGCAATTGCATTATTAAACCCGCGCCCTAAAACAAAGCAATCCTTAACATCAATCAAAGCAAGGGATTGTTTAACAATTTCATCGCTCATATCAATAGTGGCTTGAATAAGACCGTTGAGACTCCGCATTTCCTTTTCCAGAATTTGATTATGAGTCATTTCTGTTACCAGCATCGCTAAAACATACATTTGAGCGACAAATGATTTAGTGGCAGCGATACTTTTCTCAGGACCGACGTTTAGATACAGATGATATTCAGCAGCTTTCGCTAACGGCGATGTTGGATCATTGGTAATTGCAATCGTCATTCCCCCCTGTCGCTTGGCATGTTCGATAACTGCCAAGGCATCCAAAGCTTGACCGCTTTGAGAAATAGCAATCGTTAAGGCCGTCGATAAATCTAGTAAGCCATCATATAAGGTGACGACGCTTGGAGCGGCAAAACCCACCGGAATTCCCGCTACTGTCTCACATAGATACTTGAAATAATTACCAGCATTATCGGAAGAACCGCGAGCGGAAATAATAATCTGTCGAATTGCTCGATTATGAATGATGTGACATATATTCTCAATTTTTGAATGATTTTCCGTATAAGTGTCGCTTATTCTAGTTGGTTCCTCACAAATTTCTTTTTCCATTATAGTCATAAAAACACCTCCCAAATTACTATGGTTTTATTCATATTAAATATAACATAAAAAGCCGATTTTTGCACCTATTCGTCAAATTTATTTTTATGATTAACCAATACTCAATCTGATTAAGATTAATTTAAAATTTTAAAAAAATAGACATCGCTGTCTATTTAAATAATTATATCTTTGAATATTAACGTTTAAATATAATGTATCGATTGCTGCGCATTTAAACAAGTAAAAATGATGCCAAACTCTATATCCGCTTTTATCATCTTGAAAAGGGATTTATATCCATATTAAACTTAATATCGTCAATAATATGAAAGTAAAACCCTGATATATATGTTCGTCCTTCTATCCAAGTTGAACCGGTCACAATCTTTTCGGAATCCTCAGCATTAGTTTTCATCTTCAACGTTCCGATTTCGTATTCATTACTGCTGGAACTAACATCAGTGCATAAATAATTAACATAAACATATTCATCCACGATCTCGAGATTAGAAAAATCGGGCGCTAATATAATAACATGGTTTATTTCTAGGCTATAAAACTCATATCCGGTCCCAAATTTGATTTTTAGCCTGACGGTAATATCCGCTCCATCAATGACATCAGCACAATAATAATTCTCCACCGGTGCTGGTGAATTTAATTTTTGAATCTGATAATTCATTGTCAATCCTTGAGTATCATCAAAATAGTCACTATATTGGAAATAATCCTTATACTCGCCAATGATTTCCTCGTTATCAGCGTCAAAAAAAGCAATGCCCTCAAGTTTACCATAGTTTGAACCAGCTTCGTAATTATAACATCCTCCCATGAAACCGACAATTATCAGCGCCATAATCAATAAGATATACTTTTTCATTTTTTCCACCTCAATAAATAAATGGCATTAAAAGTAACCCAATCAAATAACTTGCTAAATTACATAATATGGCAATCTTGATTGCTTGTTTAGCGTTTCGAAGCAAAAAGAAATATAGATAATATTCAACGATAACGATGATAATTTCCAGACCAATAACGGCAATATGATAGTATGTTCCTGGAATAGTTTGAATAATTAAATTCAGAGATATGTTAGTAAAAACATTAATAATAACCGATGCGAGAAATATTTTTTTGTCTTTCACTTTTATGATTAACAAAACAACTAATTCAATGACGATAGTTAATAACAGGGCTTTACCTAAGTTTAGTAATAATGACAAACTATATAAGTCCATATGCATCACCATTCAAAAATAACGGCGTATTTGTATGTTTTTATTATATCAAAATGACCTTTAAAAAACAACTCGATCTCTTGAACAAGCCTCTTTAATCTAAAAAATTCGAAAAGAAATAGCATTATTAACAAAGAAACGTCCTTGAGGTAAACCCTAACCGCAAAACTATTAGTATATGCCTATGACACGATAATGAAAAAAAGTGCTACTAGAATATTCTAGTGGCACACAATTATAATTATTATGTGTTGTCATAACCAAGTTTGTGCCACTTTTGAGGTTGTCACAACCAAGTTTGCTATGTGATTAGTATGGAGTTTGTTTATTTGTAATTCTAAATACAACTTTTCCCAGGTACTGGAGTTTTGACAATTATCAACTCAAGAATTTCATCATTATTATTCCTAACATTCATCGTGGTGTTACAAGGTATATTTAAAACTACTCCTTTTTTGTATTGTATAACTGCGTTATTGTTTAGTCCGATAAAAAGCGTTCCTCTAATAACTGTCATATAAAGATTAGCATTGGATTGATGAATAGGCAGTCCTTCTCCTTTTGGAAAAACAAGGTGAAGATAATGTATATTTTCATCTACGATAACTTTTTCAATTGTTTTTTCATCAGTTTGAGTGTTCTGAAATACTTTTTCGATTAATTTCATTTTTCACTCTCCTTAATATTTTTTTGATTTAATTTTTTCTTCATTTCGATAAAATAAGGTTTTTCATGTTTGAAAAAATGGTATGGTTTATACAAGATATACGGTGTAAATAGCACAATATACATTCCAGTGTTTGGCATTTTCGAAACCAAAACAAGATGAATAAATATCAGTAAATATGCTAAGTAAGCGAAACGTTGAAGCTTTTTCCATTTAAACATCACTTTTGGGTTATCAACCTTTTTAAAGGAAGTAATAAACAGAGGGATCATCACTAAATAGGCTACTAGACCAATAATATCAAATAAACCATTATAAATGAACTTATCGATGATATAAAAAATCGCATGTGGTGTTAGAATGATAAACCCAATGATTGAATAAACTGACCGAACCGAATACAAACGTTTAAAAACTGTGCTATCACGGTTAAATATACCGTTTATCATTACAACGTAGAAGAATGCAAACCCAAGAAATCCTTGGTTAATTGGTATAGTTACTGAAACATTCCTAAAAACGACAGACAATACGCCCAGGACTGTAAATACTCCATATTGAAAATATTTATATTTCTCTATCTTATCTGATAAAAAATATCCTGCTAATAATATTAAAATGATGAATAAAATTGAAATCATATTACATTACCCCTTTTTCGATAATTTTTATTCTTTCTATGAATAGTTCTAAACTTTCTAATTCAGACATTTTGTCATGTACACAAACATTATATGTCGATAAATATACAGTCATTGAAAAGTCAATTATAGCTGCTTTTTTTTTACTAAATTGATCCAATTCAGCACATCCAGTCTTAAAGGAATCAAGTATTGTGTATATTCCTATTTTTTGTGAAGGATGATAGATGGTTCCTTCTAAAGACCCCATCTTTCTAGTTTGGAGAAATCTAAAATAATGAGTCAACAGCAATTTTCTTTCATCATATGTGTATTGAGCTATGTCATATTTAAAAAGTTTGATGAGAAAATCAAATAGGTTTCCTTCAAAACCTTCTGCAAGATTTTCTACCTTTCTGATGCGATCGGCACGAAGAGTAGAAATTACAAGATTATAGTAATCTTCCAAATTTTCAAAATAGGCATAAAAAGACCCTCTAGGTAAACCTGATTTATTCACTACCATCTGAATATCGACATTCTCAAATGGATTTTTAGAGAAAAGATCTACCCCAACTTCAATTATTTTTTTCTGTTTTTCCTTAACAATATTATAGTATGTGGTTGTAGGCATAGATTAATAACCTCCTCCGATGACACCGTGTCATAATTATATAGTAAGCCATCAGAAAAAGCAACTAATATATATTAAAATATGAGTCCAAGGTCTTTTAGCAATCGATTTAAGTTTATACGTATGAGTGTACATTTTGATGTAATGGTAAAGATTATCTATTTAAAACCTAAATTAACCTATTAGTCTTTTAATTTATAAATACTCAAGAATGTATCGCCTATTTTCTCTAAAAAGAAAACACCTGTTTAACAGGCGTTCAAATTTTATGGAG
>JAQWBC010000082.1 GCA_028707415.1 Candidatus Izemoplasmatales bacterium | reverse complement strand
TGGCGGTGCATATGAATATCAATATATCCGCGAATACGATCCGACAATCAACACCGTTTCCGAAGCTCGATTTTTTAAAAGAATTATCGAAGATACTTTTGGATCAAAAGCCTTCATCGAACTTGATAAACCGACGCTGGGTGCGGAAGATTTTTCGCGGTATACTGCGATGAAAAAAGGTTGCATTGCTTGGATTGGCAGTAGAAAAGATGACGATACTGGGTATAGTTTGCATCATCCGCGATTCAATATCGATGAGAGTATTATGAAATATGGGATGTTAAGTTTCATAAATATAGTTCGAAACTACGGAAAGGAAAACCAAAAATGATATTAATTAAAAACGCGTATTTACTCAGCATGGACACAATTAATTACGAAACAGCTGATATTCTAATTGATGGTAAAACCATCAAAGCGGTCGGCAAATTTGACGCAAAAGATTATCCTGATGCACAAATAATCAATGCTAAAAAACACTTTGTGACTCCGGGGATTGTTGATGCTCATTGCCATATCGGTATCTTTGAAGAAGCTATCGGTTTTGAGGGCGAGGATGGCAACGAAATGACAAACCCAGTCTATCCGGAATTGCGAGCAATTGATGCAATTAAGCCCCAAGATGTGGCGTTTACCGAAGCTTTGGAATCGGGAGTTACGACGGTTTCGACTGGCCCCGGAAGTGGAAATGTAATTGGTGGTACTTTTTGCATCATGAAGACCAAGGGCAAAATAATCGATGAAATGATTATCAAAGCTGAATCGGCAATGAAGATGGCCTTAGGAGAGAATCCCAAACGGGTATATTCCAGCAAAAATCAAGAGCCGAACACGAGGATGGCTTCGGCGGCTTTAATTCGCGATGCTTTAACAAAGGCTAAAGATTATCGAACTAAAACATTAAAATATCAAGCTGATTTGCTTGCGGGAAAAGAAGTAAATCCACCGGAATTTAATATGAAGTGGGCGTCTTTAGCTCGCGTGTTTGACGGATTACCCGTAAAAATTCATGCTCACCAGCAAGACGATATCGCTACGGCAGTTCGGATTATCGAGGAGTTTGGATTAAATGCTACAATTGACCATGCGACTGAAGGTTATATGATTGTTGATTTTTTAAAAGCCCATCACCAACGCGTTATCATCGGACCGACACTTGGATCCAAAACCAAATATGAGTTGCGTAATAAAACCTTTAAAGCCGGAAAGATTCTTTTTGATAATGGGATTGAGTTTGCCATTATGACGGATCATCCAGTTATTCACTTGGCTAATGCTTTGACCCAGGTGGGAATTTTTGTTCGCGAAGGCCTTCCCGAACTCGATGCTTTTAAAGCTGTTACCATAAATGCCGCTAAAATATTAGGAATTGATAATCGACTTGGAAGTATTACCCCAGGAAAAGATGCTGATTTAGTAATTTGGGATGGTCATCCGCTTCATTATCTGACAAAAACCGAATTTGTTTTTATCAACGGGGAAATTGCATATAAAAAAGCATAAAAATAGCGCATGGTCATTACTCTTGACCGATGCGCTATTTATTTTGTCGTTTCTGATAATTTCGCAAGCATTTATCAATTAAGATAAGCGCTTCTTCACAATTGTGATAGTCACGAACTTCAACCTCGTGGTTTGGCAATAATTCTTTATATGTCCGAAAAAAGAGTTTGATTTCTCGAAGTTGTAATTGGGGGATGTCAGTGATATCTTGGATTGTGTCAAATCGGGGATCGGCATTAACCACAGCGATTACCTTGGCATCGCGAGCACCTGAATCAATCATATCCAAATATCCGACGACACGAGCATCAACGATGCATCCTGGAAATGTTTGTGTTGTCGCAAGGACCAAGATATCGAGCGGGTCACCATCTTCCGCATAAGTGTTTTCAATAAAACCGTATTCGGCAGGATACGTCATTTTGGAATACAAGACTCGGGAAAGTTTAATGCGGTTTTTGGTTTTGTCGACTTCATACTTGTTTTGCGTTCCCATTGGTATTTCGATAATGGCTTCAATAATTTGATTCATAATTATCTCTTTTCTGATTGACATTTGGGCAATTTGTCAGAACATTCTGACCGATATAAGCTGTCTCGGAACGATTTTTCGTAAAGGATGGTTGCGATTTTGAGAATTGTGATAAAATAATAAATACAAGAGGTGATGACGTTGATGAGCAGGATGTTATGGGTTTCCAATGAACCGTGGATATTGTGGGTACTTTGGGTTTCAATCGGTGTCTTCTTAATCGGGGGATTAATTTTGTTTTTTGTTCTCCGAAAGCAAAGGAGACAGATTATTAATAAACCGCTTGACGAGGAAATCATCACCGGATTCATTTGTAACTTGGGGGGGATTGCCAATATTCAGTTGGCCTCTCAAGATGGAGCGCGGCTAAAATTTACCGTTATCGATATTGATAAGTGTAACCTAGAAGCGATTCGTAACCTCGGGGCAATGGGAATCTTTGTTTCAGAAAATATTATTAAAATGATGGTTCCAATCAACGCAGATTGTTTGATTGCACGCATCAATCAAAACAAGAAGGAGGAGTAACTGATGATAGAAGCAAATTTTCGGATTACTTTCCCAGAAGGACTTAATGCTCGGCCGGCAACAATGTTGGTGGCTGTGGCCAACAGTTTTTCATCCAAGATGGTTTTAGAATATCAAGACATAAGAGTCACTTTGAAATCGATTATGGGAGTGTTATCCCTCGGAATTCCCGCTAATGTTGTTTTTAAACTAACTTTTGATGGTGACGATGAAGGGCAGGCATATCAGGCTATCGACAAAATTATTGGCGATATTAACCGACTGCCGATAAAATAGAAAAAAAACTTTTGGGAATCAGCATTTGCGGATTTCCTTTTTTTATTTTTTGATTCGTCCTAAACCGATTTTCCGTTTGCATTTTTCGACTTTCCGGAATGCATATTCATGAGCTTTTTCTCGACCGGAATCGAGAATCGCATCGAGAGTCCCAGAATCAATGATTTCGTGATAGCGGTTTTGAAGAGTACCAAGCTCATTGGCCACTAAAACTGCAAGATCATCTTTAAACTGGGCATAACCTTGGCCTTGATACTTGGTGACGACTTCTTCGGGATCCATGTGACCAATGACCGCATAAATTGTTATTAAATTAGCTAAACCCGGCTGTTTAATGGGATCATATTTCATGATGCCGATACTGTCAGTCACAGCACTGCGAATTTTGCGGTGAATCGTTTCAAAGTCATCATAGAGTGTAATCGCCCCTTTGTCAGATTCGTCAGATTTACTCATTTTTTTCGATACATCCTGCAAATCCATAATCCTAGATCCAATGGTGGGAATTAACGGTTCGGGAATGGTAAAGAAATCACCATACTTATTATTAAAACGAATTGCGATATCTCTAGTGAGTTCTAAATGTTGTTTTTGATCATCACCGACAGGGACAAATTCGGGATCATACATGATGATATCTGCGGCCATCAAAACCGGATATGTAAATAATGCGGCAGTAATGCCAGTCTCTTTTTTTACTCGAACTTTGTCTTTATACTGAGTCATCCGCTCGAGTTCACCCATATAAGTGCTGCATTGTAAAAGATAACCCAACTCGGCGTGTTCTTTCACCTCGGATTGTAAAAAGAGAACCGTTCGGTTGGGATCAACACCGGCCGCTAAATACATCGCCGCGACATCACGACTGCGTTTTCTGAGTACTGCCGCTTCCTGAGGGACGGTAATGGCATGCAAATCCGCGACAAACAAAAAGAATTCGTAATCAGATAGTGTACTTTGAAGATTAACGAATTGTTTTATCGCTCCGATGTAATTGCCAAGGGTTAATGTACCGCTTGGTTTGATTCCTGATACGACACGTTTCATGATCAATTCCTCCTTAAAATAGTTAAAATAAACAAAAATCGTCCTTACGAATAAGGACGATTGAACGCGGTGCCACCTTTGTTCCGGCAAAAAACGCCGGCACTTGTGACCGATAACGCGGGTCAACGGATGTGATTGGCATCACTTGCCGGTCCATTCACCGATATAATCATACCCTTTTTCATCAATAGGGGCTCGCTTAGATGATTGATTTCGGTTACTCTTCCGGTTCATCGTTTTTTGATATCATGAATTATAACACACTTAATTATTGATTTCAACCTCTAATTGATCGACAAGTTCTGCTAGCCGCTTGGCAACAGCTAAGAAAGCATCTTTTTGAGTTAAATCAACTCCGGCTTTTTTTATCTGATCCACGGGGAATTCACTACCTCCGGATTTTAACAAGCCAAGATAACGCTCGAAAGCTCCGGGAATATTGTTTTTGACATTTTCATAGAGTTTTAATGAAGTTGCGAAGCTGGTAGCGTATTGATAGACATAGAAAGGAGTATAGAATAAGTGAGGAATATATGCCCAAACGTATTGTTTGAATTCCTCTTTGGTCAAATCTAAGTCATAAAATTCTTTGTATAAACCAATCATAATGTTAGATAAAGCATCGGGAGTAATCGGCTGATTTTGTTCCGCCAGTTTATGAGCTTCGAGTTCATAGATGGCGAATAATGTTTGCCGATAGAAGGTTGATAAGATATCATCAATCGTTCTTTGTAAAAGGGCGATTTTTTCGTTTTTCGAGGCTTTACTGCTTTTAATGAAATAATCAAGGAGATTGTGCTCGTTAAAAGTCGATGCGACTTCCGCAACAAATATCGTGTAATCTTGTAAAAGGGTTGGCTGATTCTCCATCGCATACAGCGAATGCATTGAATGACCGGACTCGTGGGCAACAGTAAAAACATCATCAAGGGTCTTGGAATAATTAAGTAAAATGTACGGATGAGTATCGGAAACAGATGAAGAATAAGCTCCGCTGCGTTTTCCTTCGGCTTCATATACATCGACAAATCCCGTTTTAAGAACTTCATGGGCTTTAGCTTGGAAATCAGCGGGGAACTGTTTGATTGAATCAAAGAACAATTGTTTGGCTTCGGCAAATTCATATTCTTTATCGGATTTAACAAGGGGCAAGAATCGATCATAGGTATGGTATTCTTCTAAGCCCAAGAATTGTTTGCGGATGGCTAAGTACTTCTTGATAGCAGCGGTGTTTTCTCTCGCAACAGTAGTAAGAGAATAATAGACTTCAATGGGAATGGCATTGTTAAAAAGCGCTGCCACAACCGAACTCGGATATTTGCGGGCTTTAATATGGGCATAGTCAGCTTGTAAAACGGAATTATAAATGCCGGCATAGGTTGATTTGTGGGCATCATAGTAAGAAAAGACTGATTCGAAGATATCCTTACGTTCTTTCGGGCTTTTGCTTTTAGCGATGTAAGCACGGTAATTTGATCCTGTAATTGTGACGATATTTCCATCATCGAGCATTACATCTCCATGCTCCATATCGGCAATCGTTAGACTGCTATATAGATCATGGCCAACCCGAGTAAGCTGATTATAATAAGCCAATAGAGTTTCGCTGTT
>JAQWBC010000081.1 GCA_028707415.1 Candidatus Izemoplasmatales bacterium | reverse complement strand
GGGTCCCGCGGGAAATGTTGCCCTTGCGGCTGCGTTTTCACTTGCTCAGGAAATGAAAGATGACGAGATTATTATTGTACAAGAGACCGAATACACTAGTGCGGGAAAACATCACCAAGCCCAACTTGCTTTTGCCAGAAGCAATGGAATCGATATTTATTTTGGTAATCCTAATGAAGAGGTTGCCGGAAAATCGATTATTTTACCTAGTCGAATCGGACTGATTAAAGCCGTTGATTTGGATCTAGTTAAAATCAAACAGTCAGCCATTAAAAATCATGTCAAAAATTGGCAAAAATTGACAGCTAATGATTTCGCTTTTCTTATCGCTGAAACCAACTCAACGCCGGACTTTGTTCGGCAAACATTACGTGAGCAAAACGTAGGCTGGGAGGAATAATATGAATCAACAAAATGTGCGAAAAGATGATTTTGAATCGAGAAGTCGTCACCTTCATGAGTTATCTGATGAGCAATTAAAGAAACGTTTTTGGGAACTGACAGAACAAACAGTAAAACCGCTCATCGATCTGGCGATGACACATACAACACCGTCAATCGAACGATCTATTTTATTGCGAATGGGTTTTTCCAGCATCGAAGCCAAAACGCTTGTCGAAAAGGTAATTGACCATCAATTAATGGGAAAAGGTGCCGGAAATGTTGTTTATATTTTAGCTAAAATCGATAATCTTAATATTAGAACAGCGGGATTAAAACTGATTGCGGACAATGGATGGGAACGAGTTATCGCCCATTTTGGAGGTAAATCATGATTCTTCCCAATGAAAAGCTGAATCTGAAAAATATTCTGTCAAATTTAGAAAACTATGCGCCAAGGCGGCACAACTGGACTTGGAGAAAGCCACTTCCCCATCTCCATTTGGGAACCTATGATTACTCGGATACCTCAGAACCCTTGAAAAACAGTGTGCCTCCGATGGCATCAAAATCATTTGGATTCATTGATCCACAACCACGGGAAGTAATCACAACGGAAATTGCATCGGGTCGCTTTGAAGATGACATTCGCCGGATGCGAATGGCAGCTTGGCATGGCGCAGACCATATTATGGTTATCAGAACCGCAGGGCAATCCCATTTTGATGGATTGATTGAAGGAACACCTCAAGGAATCGGTGGGGTCCCGATTACTCGCAAACAAATCCGTGCTACGCGTAAAGCTTTGGATATGATTGAAGATGAAGTCGGACGTCCGATTAATTTTCATTCCTATGTATCTGGGGTTGCGGGTCCAGAAATAGCCGTCATGTACGCGGAAGAAGGCGTCAACGGAGCCCATCAAGACCCACAATATAATGTTTTATATCGAAACATTAATATGATTCGGTCTTTTGTCGATGCAGCGGAATCAAAAAGGATTATGGCTGGAGCGAGAATGCTTCAAATTGATGGGGCTCATAACGCGAATGCCACCGCTAAGGAAGCATGGAAAGTCATGCCCGAGCTATTAGTCCAGCATGCCATTAACTGTGCTTTCTCAGTCAATGTTGGAATGGAAAAAACCAATATTGCTTTATCGACAGTTCCCCCGACGGCATCTCCAGCGCCGGATTTAAAAGTTAATTTACCTTATGCAGTAGCTTTACGAGATTTTTTTACCGGATATCGGATGCGAGCCCAGATGAATACAAAATACATGGAGTCTTCCACCCGTGAAGCAACGGTGACCCACGTATTGAATATGATGATATCTAAGTTGACTTCAGCTGATATTCAATCAACAATTACTCCCGATGAGGGTCGTAATGTCCCTTGGCATATGTATAATATTGAAGCTTGTGATACCGCAAGACAAGCATTAATCGGCATGGATGGAATGGCTGATTTAGTCGAGGTTCGCAAGGACGGATATATGCAATCAAAAGTCCGTGAAATAAAAGAACGAGCAGTCCTGTTTTTAGAAGAAATGTTAGAAACAGGCGGTTATTTTCAAGCGGTTGAAAATGGCTTCTTTATTGATTCGGGTATTTTTCCGGAACGAAACGGAGACGGCATCAGTCGCAAAATCAACGGTGGAATTGGGGCTAATACCGTATTTGAACGTGATACTGATTATTTTGCACCCGTTCCATCCCACTTTGGCTATAACAACGTCAAGCAATACGGAATTGGCAGAAACGAAAACCCAGCTTCGGTAATCGGAGGATCAACATTTGAGGATCGTAGAAAGATTCAATATATAGATGAACTCGATCCGATCGACAATGTTGAAACGCGAATGGCCGAAAATAAACGTTATCAAAACGGAAACTTAATACGTCCCGAAGTCCAATGGCAAGGCGATGGAGTTGTGGTAGTCGACTTGACATTACCAACATCGGGTCAGATTGCAATGGCAGCGGCACTGGAAATCGGTAAACGGATGAATCTTAAGGATGTGGAAGTAATCCATAAAGAAATCCTTCACCCAGCCGAAGGGACGCGCATCCAGATTAAAGGTCAGGTCGATTTTGATATCGACATTACCACTTTGACAGTTCCGAAAATCCCGGTTGTGTTATCCGATGCCGAAATTACTGCTTTTGTTAAAATCCATCCTATCAAAATTGTTGCCGCAACGGTGGGAGAAGATGAACATTCTGTTGGCCTTAGAGAAATTATCGATATCAAACATGGTGGGATTGAACAGTATGGTATTACCTGCAATTATTTAGGAACATCGGTTCCCATTGACAAACTTGTCGATGCGGCAATTGAAATCAACGCCGATGCGATATTACTTTCGACTATCATCTCGCATGATGACATTCATTATAAGAATATGAAAAAAATTAATGATTACGCTATTGAGAAGGGAATTCGAGACCGCATTATTATTATCGCTGGGGGAACACAAGTTACTCCAGAAATGGCAGTTAAGCAAGGTATCGATGCTGGATTTGGGCGAGGAACCAAAGGGGTCCAAGTCGCTACGTTTTTAGTGAACCGGCTCCGTGGGAGCGAAAAATTGTGATTATTGACATTCTTGTGGCGGAAATCGGTAGCACGACAACCAAAGTCAGTGCTTTTGACAAAATAAATGATCAAAAACCGCTTTTTCTTGGTCAAGGTTCAGCACCGACGACAGTTCTAAATGGAGATGTCACAACGGGGCTGAAAAAGGCGATAGAGGATTTAAAATATCGTTTAAAAACCGAAGAACTGGAAGCTAAGGAATCCTTTGCTTGTTCAAGCGCAGCCGGGGGATTAAAAATGAGCGTCCACGGATTGGTCTATGAGATGACCGCCAAAGCTGCGAAAGAAGCGGCTTTAGGAGCGGGAGCTAATCTGCATTTGTTAACAGCTGGATTACTAACACCAGAAAATTTAACCGCAATTCAAGATTTGAATCTCAATATTATTATGATTGCCGGTGGGGTCGATTATGGTGAAAAGTATACATCGCTTAGCAACGCTAAAGCGATTGCCAGATTAAGACTTAACATTCCGGTTATCTATGCGGGAAATATCGAAAATCAAGAAGCAGTCAAAATGGCATTCTTGGAAAATGGACAGGAGAAATATCTATATATTACTGACAATGTCTATCCTAAAATTGATGTTTTAGCAGTTGAATCAGCCCGGATTGTGATTCAAAACGTTTTTGAAAACCACATTACCAAAGCTCCGGGAATGGAAAAAGTTAGGGAAATGATTACGAAGACAATCATTCCTACTCCCGGAGCGGTTCTTAAAACCGCGATTTTGATGCAAAAAGCCATCGGTGATCTTGTTGTTGCGGATGTCGGTGGCGCAACCACCGATATTCATTCTGTCACCGAAGGCAGTAAAGAAGTGCAACGGCAAGCCATGAGTCCGGAGCCGTTTGCGAAGCGAACTGTTGAAGGCGATTTAGGAGTCTATATTAATCGCGATCGATTATTAGCTACTACGACTCCACAAATTTTAGCCAAGGAATTGCGGATATCGGAAACCGAATTGTTTACAATTCTTGACAAATATAAAGCATTACCCAATTTGAAACAAATACCCGTTGTGCAGTATCTGACAAAAATTGCATTATGTATGGCATTAGAACGTCATGTGGGTCGATATGCAAGTATTTATGGCAGTAATGGTAAATCATCGATCCCGGAAGGTAAAGATTTGACTAATGTGGCTTACATTATTGGAACTGGTGGAGCGCTTTCTCGGTTACCATCAGGAAAAAAAATTCTCGGTGAGATTCTTATCTGGCGTGATCCGAGACTTCTATTACCGCCACCATCGGCTAAAATTCTTATTGACCGTCATTATATCATGGCGGCAGTCGGGGCTTTTTGTGACAAATATCCCGAAGCTAGTGTTAAATTGATGAAAGACAGTTACGGAATTTAGGTGAGATTATGTATCCAACGATCGTCATTAATACCAAAAAAATGGCAGAAAATGCGACAACATTTCTAAAAATGTGTTCCGAAAATGGGATTTCTACATGTTTTTTGGTTGTAAAAGTTTTGGCAGGATATGTTCCTGCCGTCAGCCGGTTGGCAAAACTAGGTTTTACGCATTTAGCTGATTCTCGGATAGAAAACCTAATCAGGTATAAATCGATTCCGATTCCAAAGGTGTTAGTGCGTTTGCCGATGGGATATGATGCCACTCGTGTTGTCAAATATGCTGATATTTCGTTAAACTCTGAACTTGCGACCATTAAAGCCTTGAATGATGCGGCTATAGTCCAAAATAAAATTCATGGTATCATTTTGATGTTTGATTTAGGTGATCTGCGAGAAGGTATTTATTATCATGATGATTTCTTGCCCATCGTTGGCGAAATATTAAATTTATCAAATATCAGTTTGGTGGGAATTGGGACTAACCTCACTTGTTATGGCGGCGTGATTCCTGATGAACAAAATCTTAGTGTGCTTGGTGAAATTAAAAATCGAATAGAAAAACGATATCAAATCAAGATTGATATTGTATCCGGGGGAAATTCATCGACGGTCTATTTGTTCAATCAAAATCGGATACCTCAATATGTCAATAATCTCCGTGTTGGTGAAGCGGTTTTTTTCGGCCGAGAAACGGCATACGGAAAACCGATTTTAGGAATGCATAATGATGTCTTCACGCTTCGCGCTGTAATCATCGAAATTCAGAAAAAGCCCAGTTATCCCATTGGTAATATCGGGTTTGATGCATTTGGAATGACGCCAGATATAACAGATGAAGGAATGATGCTACGGGCGATACTCTCAGTAGGTCGACAAGATGTCGAGACAGTTGATCTGACACCTTATGATCCACGAATTAAAATAGTTGGAGCCAGTAGCGATCATTTGATTGTCAATTTGGGGAAAACAAAACACAAAATCGGTGATATTCTTAAGTTTCATGTTAATTATCCCGGCTTATTACGACTGATGACTTCACCGTATGTTAAGAAAATTTGTCGTTGGGAATAAGTATTCAAATGCGCTGAAAACTTTTTCGGCGTTTTTTGTTTATGATGATCCTTGTTGATGTTGAGGTAAGAAGCATTTACTTTCTTAAGGTGATTCTTGTTGCCAAATCGGAATTTTCCCGAAAACATCATTCTACAGTCATTTATTGGACGTCTTTGAAAGCAATCATA
>JAQWBC010000080.1 GCA_028707415.1 Candidatus Izemoplasmatales bacterium | reverse complement strand
GTTCTCATCTCTTTAGAAGAACAATGGGGCACCTCAGTTCTTGGTAAAACAAAGATACTAAGGAACATTCTTTACTTGCTTAATGCTACTTGCTTTATTATATCGTTATTTTCCAAAATCATTTGACACTAAGATGTTGTCAAAAAGAAAAACCGTCATTTTTTGACCGTCATTCTTCTGATAATATTAGATTCGTTGTAACAAATAATTTCTTCGTTTTTCGGTGTTTCGTATAATATTTAACGGTATTTTTTGCTTAATTTTATCTGTTTTAAAGTTCTTTTTCCGCTCTTTCTTTTTTCACGATGTCACGTGCTATCCAGACGCCATTAGCTCCCGCTTGGGCAAGACCTCTCGTGATTCCCGCCCCATCACCGCCAACATACAATCCTTCAACCGTTGTCTCAAAATACTTATTAACCTCTGGCCGCGCAGAATAAAATTTTGCTTCGACGCCATAAAAAAGTGTGTGTTCCGAAGCAATCCCCGGACTCACATGATCTAAAGCCTCGATCATTTCCATAATTGACTTTAATGATTTGTAAGGCAGAACCAGCCCTAAATCTCCGGGTACGGCTTCTTTTAATGTCGGGATGACAAATCCTTCACGGATGCGTTTCTCGGTTGATCTTCGCCCGTTTTTTAAATCGCCATAGCGCTGGACAATAACCGAGCCGTTGCTTAGCATGTTAGCTAATCGAGATACTCCATGAGCGAATTCATTGGGTTGATTGAATGGTTCGGTGAAATTATGGCTAACAAGTAAAGCAAAATTTGTATTATGACTTCCCAGTTTCTGATCAGAATAAGCATGGCCGTTAGCCAAAATCGTGCCACTGAAGTTTTCAATAACAACATGGCCTGATGGGTTTGAACAAAAGGTCCTGACTTGCGTTCCCATGCTGGTACGGTAGATGAATTTGCCTTCATACAAATTAGCGTTGATTTCTTCCATAATCTCGTTGTTTGTTTCAACTCTGACACCAATATCAACGTGATTGGTATGCATTGATATATTATTCTCGTGACATAAGTCTGATAGCCATTGGGAACCATCGCGACCAGGAGCGATAACAACCTTTTTTGCAAAGATTGTCTCGCCACTTTCTAAAACAACGCCTTCGACCTGTCCGTTTTTTATTATAACCTTTTTGACTTCGGTTTTAAAAAGCATTTGGATCTTCGAACTTAAATATTCATACAGATTTTTTAAAATTTGTAAATTTGTCTCCGTCCCCAAATGACGAACTCGAGCTCGCAGTAACTTTAAGCCAACTGCTAACCCTCGTCTTTCAATATCGCGAACTTTTACGGTTGAAGGGTCTGTGATTTCTTTAGGGGCTCCAAATCGCAGATTAACCGAATCAACATAATTGATTAATTCTTCAAGGCTATCCGCATCAAGATACTCCATCATCCATCCACCAAATTCACTAGTGATGTTAAACTTCCCATCCGAATACGCTCCAGCGCCACCGAAGCCGTTGGTTATGGAACAATTTGGTAAACACCCAATCGATCCATCAGGGCGAACGGGACATTTACTTATTTTTTTCTCATTGATTGGACAATTACGATGATATATATCATTCCCTTTATCAATTAATAGAATGGATAGATTGTGGTTCTGTTCCCACAATTCGTATGCCGCCATGGATCCAGTTGGTCCCGCACCCACGATTATTACATCTGCTTTTTTTTCCATAGGTTCACCTCAAATTCAAACCGATATGATGATATCATTTACAAGTTAATAAATCAAGAAACCGAGCAAATAAAAATGGAGTTTCATCGACTCCATTTCTTTGATATTTAAGTTTGTTATTCGGTTCTGACCGGCAAAATCAATTGAATTAGACCCGGATCCATCTCGCCTTCGATAATAAAAGGGCGTATTTCTCCGGTAAATTTTACCAAAACCTGCTCCGAAACAAATGTTTTCAAAGCATCGAGAAAATACTTTGAGCTAAAAGCAATTTTAATTGAAACCCCAATTGCTTTTTCTAGCGGATATACTTCTTCGGTGACTTTTCCTATTTCCGGAGAATTAGAAGTAATTTCGATTACGTTGTCTGTTCGCAGATAAAGTTTGACGATACTGGAGCTGCCTTCGCGGCTGGAGAGTAAAGATGCTCTTTCAATCGCAACCGCCAAATCATTCTTATTAAATTTAATTATGATTGGAAATTCGAGAGGAACCAATCGCGATGTTTCTGGGAAATTGCCATCAAGTAGTCGTGATTGAAATAAAACATTTCCATACTCAAACAAAATCGACTTATTATCCAAATGAATTAAAACTTCATCAAGTGGGGTTTCCAAAATCTTGATCAATTCATCTAAACTTCTCGCCGGGATAACAACATTCATGTTTTCAAAATTTGTCGGAATGTCGATAAATTTTTGACTAAGCCGGAATGAGTCGGTCGCAATCGCTACCAATTTTTGACCATCAACACGAATATTTACTCCGGTTAAAATCGGTCGATTTTCAATCGTTGATGCCGCAAACGTCGACTGACGAATTACCGTTTTTAGAACTTTAGAATCCATTTTTATGGGGTTGTCATTTAAAATAAAATCAATTTGCGGATAATCTTCGACGTTTAGCATGTTTAAGGTGACATCGGAATTACCAGCGACAATCCGGAGCATATTATTATCGATAACTGACATGTCAAGTTTGACTCCATCAAGTTTACGAATGATTTCGACAAAGTATTTTCCGGGAATTAAAACTTCGCCGGTTTCTTCGACAACTAAGCTGTCATCTTTCAAAGATAACTTAATGGATATCTCTGAATTGCTGGTAATCATAATCAATTCGTTTTGATAAACTTCAAGTTTGATTCCTTGAAGGTATGGGGCCGGAGTTTTGGTCGATAGAGCTTTTTGAACAATCAATAACTGATTCAGAATTACCTCTTTATTGATAGTAAATTTCATGTTTGACCTCCTATATAATTAATTATTATTTTTGAATGATGATAATGATTAGGTCGGTGGAAAGTGTTAATAAAAACAAAAACCTTTACGTGTATATTATACCATATAGCGCGTGCATAGTACATATATTAATGGGTTTTATCCACAAATTAGGCCTTTTTTCCACATTTAACCAACAACTTATCGATGTCTTCTTTTTTTGCTTTATCGGACTGAAGATCATTGGATATTTGTTCGATACTATAGATAACGGTTGAATGATCTTTGTTATTGAAAATTTGTCCGATTTTTTTATATGTTAATTCATAGAGTTCTTTTAGAATGTACATCGAAACTTGTCTGGGATAAACAAATTGTTTTGTTCGCTTATTTGAAAGGAGGTCTGAAGTCGTAATATGATAATAAGAACTGACAATATCAAGAACGGTGTTGAAGTTACCGTTGTTAACGGCTTTATTAGAAATATTTTTGGAATTGATTAGATTTTTTAAAGCTTCTTCAGTATTGGTAATTGTGAATTTATAGTCGAAAGCGGTACAATAAAATAAAACGCGTTTTAACGCTCCCTCAAGTTCACGAACGTTATTATCAAAAATACTGGCAATGTATTCCAAAACCTCATGAGGAATCAATTCGGGATCAGAAGTTTCTGCCTGAAGCTTCTTTTTGAGAATCAAAATTCGATGATCAAGACTAGGTCGATTAATATCAACCGATAAGCCCCATTCAAAACGACTTGTCAATCGGGACATGATATCATATAGTTCCGACGCTGGTCGATCAGAGGTAATAACAATCTGTTTGTTATTTTCTTTGAGCCGTTCGAAGATTTTAAAGAATTCTAATTGAGATTGGGTTTTCCCAGCTAAGAATTGAATATCGTCGGCGAGCAAAATATCAACATTCTCATATTTTTTTGCGAAATCATCAAAAGTTTTTTTGGCACTAGCTCTTCCGTAATCTTCGATAAATTGATCAGTTTTAAGATATAAAACCTTCATGTTAACATCATTTTCGAGGATATAATTTCCGACGCATTGCATCAAGTGAGTTTTACCTAAACCGACTTCACCGAAAATGTATAAAGGATTAGCGAAAACACCTGGTTGATCAGCAACTTTTGTCGCAGAAGTGTAAGCAAGACGATTACTGGCGCCAACAACAAAATTGTCGAATGTATATAAATTGTTCAATCCGGTTTTATATTTATTTTCTAATCCTTGTTCCGGGACGTTGATGGCATAAGTTGATTTTGCTAATTCTTCGGCTGCTTGTTCTTTGGATATAATTTTAAACATGTGTTTAACATCAAGATATTCGTTTAGTAGAGCATTTAAACGATTGAGATAAAACGCATCAATTTTCCCCTTAACAAACGAATTTGGAGCGATTAAATAAACATAGTTATTGACGACTTTAAAAACGTTAGTGATTGCGGCAAACGTTTCGTTAAACACATCTTCTTCCAACGTCATCTGCAATTTATATTTGATTTTTTCCCAAATTTTTTCGAAATCTTCCATGCGATTGTACCTCGTATCATAATATCACTATACCATATCAATTTAGAAAACGGAGAAATAGTTTTCCACAAAAAATGTGGAGAAAAATGTAAGAAAAGTCAGTTTTTTAACAGAAAATGTGGAAAAAAAACAACGAAGAATCGCGCTGAAGTCGAGTTTTCCACCAGGATGAAAATAGCAGTTATCGACCAAATTGTGGAAAAGCGTACTTACAACAAAACGGCCAAATCAGGAGAAAAAGCCGAGGTGGATAAAAGATTATTGAAAACCGATGAAAAGCTGAATCAATTTAAATAATGTTTGACATCGGTTTAAAAATTAAGTATAATGATGGAGCATAGTTTTTGGAACGAAAGCAAGGGGGTGTTGATTATGGCAAAAATGACATATCAACCAAGCAAAATCAAACGAGTTAGAACCCATGGGTTCTTATCAAAAATGGCAACTGCGAATGGCCGTAAAGTTTTAGCCAGACGTCGCGCTGTTGGACGTAAATCGTTGACGGTTTCTGATCGCTAGCACCAATCGCTGATTATCACTAAATATACAAACACCTGAAGCCACCCGAATATAAACACTATTTGTAGGGATGGCTTTTTGTTTTTCGGTGGAGGATGCGAATGAAGAAAGATTATCGCGTCAAACGAAACACAGAAATAGTGAAAATCATTCAAAAACGAGATAGCGTCGGTGACGTTTTTTTTGTAATTTACAAAAGTGGTAACCTTCATACTGGACATTTCCGCTATGCAATCAGTGTTTCAAAAAAATACGGAATTGCTGTTCAGCGCAATCTAATTAAAAGGCGTGTTCGTGAAATCGTGGACGCCACAAAATTCATTGAAAGTTATGATTTTTTAATTGTCATCAAACCGGCAGCTAGTAAACTGTCTTTTGCCGAAATATCTACAGATTTGCACAAACTATTCGCTCGCGCGAAAATAACAGAGGGAAAACATGAAGAAAACTAAAATTTTAGGTATTGTTTTATTAGCGATTTTCGGTCTATTTACACTTACTGCTTGTGGTAACAAAGAGGGAGTTGTCAACTATACAAACTATACCGGTATCGTTGTGACAGATCCTTTGGATACGACAATTATCCCCTCCACTTACATTGATGTCACCAACACTCTCGTTGGTCCAGCGACGGACACGAGTTTATTTG
>JAQWBC010000079.1 GCA_028707415.1 Candidatus Izemoplasmatales bacterium | reverse complement strand
CCTGCGTAGCACTGATTCTAATCGTATATGAAGTAACACTTAAAAATCCAGTCACAAAACTGAACCCAATCATTAAGACAAATGGTAAGAATAAATAGGCTGCACTAATCGTCTCGACGATAAAATAAACAAATATCGCAATGATGAACCGTTTTTCTGGCGGATAACTAAAAGAGTAATGAACTAGAGCTCCAATTACACGTCCGATTGAACTCGCGGTAATGATAAAAGAATAATCTTGAATCGTAAAAGTACTACTGGTCATAAAAAACGGCAATGTTAAAAGATCATGAGCCGCATATCCAAATGAAAAACAGGCAAAGAGGATGCCAATTCCTAAAATTCCTTTTTCATACTTAAAATATTTAAACCCCTCGCGCAAATCCTCCACGAACTGAAGCCGTTTTGGAGGTGTGTCATTAAGCACTTCTTTAATATCAATTTTCATTTCTACAAACGCAGCAATCAGATACATTACCGCGTTGAAAGTCATAAGAATGGCGATGCCATGGTCAAAATTTTCAATCATATAGGCTGCAATCGGGGATATTATTGCGGCTGATATTGGCCAAATTAAACTAGCAATTGAATAGGCTTTCGAATGCTGCCCCTGAGGGATGGCTTCCGGAAATAAACTCATGAAGGCAATTTGATATACCGTGTCGATAATTCCGAAGAAAGCGGCAAGTGCAGTAAAAATGATGACATTAAAAAACCCAGAAAATAAGACGGCAGCCACTGCTATGAATGAAAAAGCCGTCAAAAAATCAAGCAAATATATAATCTTAATTCGCGAATGCCGGTCGATAAAAGGCCCTGCTAAAAACCCGGTTATCATCCTCGGGATGATATTAGCTACGGTAAAAAGAGCTAGCGTAAGTGGCGATCCGGTTTCGCGGTAAATCAATATTCCAAAACTAATCCCGGAACTAAAACTGCCTAAAGCAGAAACAAAAGAACCGATAGTAAGAATAGTAAAATTTCGATTCCAAAGTTTTTGCATAACCGTTTGCCTTTCTAAGTGTTTCTCATCTATATTTATCCCATACTATCGTTTGAATACTGCTGAATATAATTATACTCCATAATAAAAGAAATTCCAACAAATTAAGGATAACGACCATCAAAAAAGCCATCATGTTTCTGATGGCTTTTGAAAATATTTCTAATTAAATATGACAAGATTTCTATTCTACGTATGGCTCTTCTTCACTATCTTCAAAAAGTGCCATCAACAAATGAATATTTTCTATTTGGTCAGGAGTCAAAGTATCAAAGTCATATGTCTTGACAATTTCCGTGAGGTCAAGAATTTGAGTAATCATGCCGTTGATATTTGTTTCCATAGCAGTTATTGCATCAATAGTCAGTCCCGAAGCATCGAGAACTGCTGGTGTTTTCATATATGTGAAACCAGCGGTAATCATTGCTTGCAGAGCGGTTAAATTGGTTGTACCCATGAATCCATCTAGCAACCCAGAAAAGAATATCACTTCGTAATAAGTACCGTATTGATCATCAATGAATTCAACGTTGTTATAATAATCGACACCGTATTCTGAAACATAATAGGCTCTCATTTCGAGTTGCATAGCTGCTAAATCATCAAAGACGGATTCGGATACTATGTAATCCAATAATGAGTTGATTAGTAGCATGCCGACCTGATCTTGAGCTTTCAATACGGTTGTTAAACCCGTCAACAGACTCTGCATTTCTAAAACCGTCATGTCAAGTTCAAAGTTGCTAATTATCATTTCTAGCGGGAGCATTGTTGCATAAAAATCGATAATAGCTCCGGTTTCTGCATCTGTTAATGTTGCAATTGTGCTATCAAGCATCAATAAGATTTCTTCAATGACAGCCATCTTGGCATCGTCTTCAGCTTCTAACCATTCCGTGATAGTCGTGTATTCATCACCTTCATAACTGTTAACATATCCAAGTTCATAATCATATTCAAAGCCATTGCTGAAGCCAATGAGACGCAGTAACCTTCCATCAGTAGTGACGAGATAGTCAACAATCTTTTCCATTTGACTTTCCATAATAGCGGTCATACCACTTAAGGAACTGTATTCAAGGTTTTCAAAAATAGTCCCCATCGTCGCCATCATTACTGCTATCGAACCCATACCCATGGTATCGCCAACAACATAGCCAAAGGATAGTAAAACGTTATTAATAATCGTATTCAGAAGCGCTGATGTTTCATCGAAAAAAATCGTTTTATCAGCTTCTGTGAAAACAGCTTCCATATTGGTGATTAGAGTTTGATGAGTGTCTACAAAATTAGCAACATGCAACATCACATGAATCGAATTTTCAACTGCTTTTTTATCATCAGACCATGCTGATTCGACAATTACAATGGTCTCGTTAACAAAAGTGACATCAAATGATTTTAATAATTCAAGAACGAATTCCATATTCAAAACACATGAATACCCAAATTCGTTTGCATAAGCAAGCAAAGGTGCAGATGGTGTTTCCATAACCGCAGCCTCAAGTAAAATTACCACTTGATATAACAAGCCAATATCTCCCGCACTAGGGAGGTTATCAAGTAATAAATCAGCGATATCGTCTTTTAATGTTACAATCTCCGTTGGCGTTGGATCAGCTCCATCAGATGTCATATCAACGATAGTATTAAATAAAGTACTTTCAATTGCTGCTTCAAAATCAATTAAATAAGTAACGACATTTGTCAAAGCAACAACAATTTGATCTGAATTGGTGACAAGTGCTGTTTGTAAGTTTACAATCATATCGAGCTGATCATTCATGGCGGCAATTTGATTATCATAAAAGCCATCAAGGTTATCAGCTTCAAGGGCGGTAATTTGGTCTTCCATCGAATCAATCATCGGGTCCATCATTGCCGGAAGAACTGTTATAACAGCACTGATATAAGCTTCATAATTATCTAAGGCGGCAATCAACGTTTCTAAAGCCGTTTTAATTAAATCCGGATCGCCTTCCGCGGTTTGAATTGCACCGACAAAAGTCATAATTGCCGTTATATCAGCTTCAAAGTCTGCTAGAATCACACCTTTTCTAACCATTTCTTCGATTGCCGCAGTGGGGAGATCAAAGCTTGGCATATTTAAGGTGATGTAGGCGGAAATATCCGTCACTTCTTGAGTTGGATTGGCAACATAAGCCACACTAGCACTTTGATGAGAATCTTCGTAGCCTTGAGCGCCAACGCTGGCTACAGTGAAAACTAATCCATCGCCAGTTAATGCGGTAAAGTCATAAGTAGTCGTGGTAACAGTGGTTTGTTCAACCCCATCAACATAAACTATGTATCCAGTTGCATTTCCGGCCGCGCTCCAAGTCAGGACCTTACCTGTAATAGCAAGATTGGTCGGAATCCCTGCTTCTTCAGGAATTACTAAGTCGGTCGGTGTTTCCGTTGTGATATTCGAAGTCGGAGTGGTTGTCTCTTCGCCGGTTGTTGGCGTACATGCGATGACTCCCGCCGCGGTGAAAAGCATTAATAATAATATCAGAAAGCGTTTTTTCATACAAACCTCCATTAAAATTTATTTTTTTGCAAAGAATAAATCTTTGCGTTGATTCCAGAAATAAACTCATTAATTAAGTAATTAATATTATACCATTTATGGATGATTTAAAAATCATTTTCATGCATTATTATAATTCGTGAAATCACATCCTTTTATTTTCATTCATTGGGTTAGAGAAAATGAAGTAAGCCGGAGTTTTCTCCACATTGTATCTTCTCCCATATATATAATAATATATTAATTGTCAAAGCGCAAGGTGACTTTTACTTTTTCTCGCTATTTTCTCTTCTTTTTGGCCGGGATAAAAAAATGGGAAACATGTATGTTATTACAGCAAATAATGATTAATTTTCCGCTTTTCCAAATGCATTAATGAATTGAACAATCACTTTGACTCAAATTTTATTTTTTGTTTTATCGTGTTATAAATATTGGTATTTTGGTGCAATATGATATAATAAATATACATGCGATAAGCATACTACAACGACAATGAGGTAATAATTATGTCTTGGAATGAATTATGGGAAATCATGACTTTCACCACAGTCTGGGAGTTATTACTAATATTTTTTGCTAAAATTATCGAAGTTACCATTGGTACCCTTCGAAGCATATTAATCATCAAAGGATATCGTCTTGTTGCCTTCTTTTTGGCATTAGTCGAAATTACTATTTGGATATTTGTTGCTTCAACGGTAATTACTGGTTTGACCGAATCGCCAATGAAAGGGATTGCCTATGCGATTGGTTTCGCTTCCGGCGTTTATCTAGGCTCTATCGTTGAAAGCAAACTTGCTTTCGGTAAAATACTGATTCAGACGATTACTTCCGATGCCATGAGTCTCGTTATTTCCGAAAAATTAAGAGAACTCGGCTGCGGTGTCACTTCTGTTGCGGCTCGAGGCAAAGATGAAGCTCGAACAATTTTGATGATTTACAGCAACCGGAGAGTAAGCCAAAAAATAATCGATCAAATATTGGCGATTGATTCTGCCGCAATGATAGTAATCAATGATGTTTCGACTATGGTTGGCGGATATTTTTCCAGCGCTAAATCGATACATAAATAATTATAATTCTTCAAATGATTGTGTTCGCGATGATTTGTAAATAAAACTGAATATCAAATAAAAACAGATGTCAGTTGTATCGTTTTGGACTAATATCTGTTTTTTTGTGTGCGATTTTTTATAAGACAATGAAAACTTGAGTTTTCATTGTCTTAAAATCAATAAAGAAAATCATAATATCCACTTATAGATGATAGAAGTTCCTTATATTGTACAACATCCTTGAATTTTTTCGAAATTTCGTCATCCTTAAAAAAAACACTAAAATCCCACATAGAAACAACCCCTTTGAATAATATTATAACAAAATGAATTCACTTTTTCGAGGGGTTAGCGAGGAACAAAGTTTCCTTCTTCATCAAATCGTGTGTCTTTGTCGAAACGTTGGTGTTCTTTGTTGCGACAGTCTTTGCAAAGCATCACTAGGTTCTCGGAATTGATGCTGACGGAAGCGTCTAGGATGTTCTCCTGATTGAGCCTAATGATGTGATGAACCTCTTCGTCGATGGCACCACATCTTTCGCAATGACCATTCACCTGCCCTGACTTTTGCAGTGCTACGTCGATTAAAACTTCATATGTTGAAGTGACAGAACCATTCACTTTTTGAAAGTCCACAAGATATTATACGGTCTCTGATAAAATGTAGAGGTCATAAATGATTTTTACATTTTTATAATATTCATTATATATAATCGCAAATAATGAATATATTTCCACTCACGAGAACCTCTATTTTCGTTGCTTTTTTAGGCTAAAATATGTTTCCACAAAGGACAAAATTTGCTCATATAGAGAAAAAAAGCCATCGGACCCTTATTTAAGGTATCTGATAGCTGTCTTTATGGGATTCGTTACATTTTGTTCAATTTAAAAATCGTTGTCAAGTATGTGTCAAATATATGACAAGTGCTATTTTAGGGAAAGCAATGATATAGTTACCATGTGTGATAATTTTTTCTGTCTGCTCGGTTTTTGAGGCTGTTTTGTAGGCATATAACTTATTTTTGGCGCAATTAATTTTTACCCACACCACTCT
>JAQWBC010000078.1 GCA_028707415.1 Candidatus Izemoplasmatales bacterium | reverse complement strand
CAAAAAAATTAGATAATCTTTGTCAAGTTTTTTTTGAATCAATTGTATTTTATTTAAAGGTATGACAAAAAAGCCGAAGGGTCTTCAGTTGCTTTTTAAAATATGCTATAATGCACTTAGTTATTTGAACACAGTACCGGTTTTGCACATACCATAAATTATTCGCAGTAATTTATTGGCGCAGGCGACGGACGCGGCTTTGGCACACAATGGTGATGCCTGCCGCGTCTTTTTGTTAAAAAATTCTCGGATTGTGTTCGTTTCTTTCTTGATATGAAGGTTCATAAAGACCGCCAAATACAGGAGGCACCGCAACCGTTTGTTGCCCTTTTTGGAAATCTTCAGATGTAACCCGTCCATCTGTCCCGACTGATAGATAATCGGATCGATGCCGGCGTAAGCGTCCAACTGCTTACTACCGAGAAAACGAGAGATGTCGCCGATTTCGGCGAGGAGCCTTGCGGCGAGGTTTTCGCCGATGCCCGGAATGGTTCGAATCACCTTATAGTTGGGAATTGTCTCCGCAATTTGAATCATTTCTCTCAGGGTTTTTTCTGCTAAACCGAGGTAACGTTCGACTTGCTCGAGCTCGTCAACCATAATCCTCACGTTGATGTCGGTGGCCTTACAGCCGGAGACCGTTGTTTTGGCGTACGCAATCAAGCGTTCCGCTTTTGCTATGCACCATGCTTCCGTATGGTCTCCACACCGCATTACTTGTTTGGCGACCGTTTCTGGATGTTTTCTACCCAGTTCGTCCGGATGCGGATATTTTCTCAGGATGGCTATCGATGAATTCGTATAGAGATTGCCGAACACATCCTGATATTTCGGATAAACGATGTCCAAGGTCGCATTGAAACTTACCTTTGTTTTGCGAAGATGATTCAAAATATCTTCATAATGGCGGCTCAATTGCCGCAACGTGTAGTAGTTCTCATCCTCATGGGTAGTTTTTCTCAATTCCATTGTGTAAAACATCTTCGCTAGGTTTACGCAGTCTCTTTTGTCCGTTTTCTTCGTTCGCAGATCCTGTTTCCGGCATTTCGCCGACTGAAGTGGATTGACGATGTAGTACTCGAATCCGTTCTGTTCTAGATAACTTTGTAAACCACGATGATAGATGCCCGTCGCTTCGAAAATGATCTTTGGTTTCTCTTCCTCCTTTCCGCCAAACATTTCTGTCTGTTCAAGAATCTTTTCAAACCCTTCGCGGTCGTGACCGATTTCCATTGCTTTGAAAATCGGTTCGTTCAGGCTTCGAAATCCTTGAATGTGACTCTTGTCCTTTGATACATCGATCGCAATACAGTTTCCTCTCATTTTTTTCTCCCTTTCTGTTTTTCTTCCCTCTCCCTTTTCGCTTATTTTCGTCATTGATCCAGGATCTTTGTCCTCATTAGATCTAAACAAGTTGTTCGAGTTTGAGTGGAAGTCGGGCGTTTTTTTTGACGGGGTTTTCTCCCCAAAAAAGACCACGCCCTTGGTTCCGCCAGCTTTCTATGGTTCCCGTCGGAAATAGAAAAAGCCAAGAGTCTACGATTGGCTCTTGGCTGCTGGTATTCATTGGGAAGGGATGGATCTCGTGTTTCACACTCGAAGTGTAGAGATTTTTACGAGGTCGAGCCTCAGGTTTTTAACCATCCCTTCGACCTCATTGTATTCCTTCCATAAATATTTGTAAAGATGTCCGCCAAAAGTCATGATCTGACTCTTAGCTTTAGTATACGAAAAAGACATATTTATTTGATACATACTTACTTATAGAAACTAGTGGTATAATTCACTATAGCGAAACAAGATTACTTGCATCACCATTTTTTTTAAATCACGTTGGTTAGAAAAGAGATAGATTATGGACTGGATTATCGATGTTTTGATTGCTTTTATATTACTATCAATTTTGACGAATGGAGTTCTTTTCGTCTATCACCGTATCCAAATGAGTCGGGAAAGAAGAGATTTAAAACCACGGGGAAAATTTGTAGATGTTAAAGGCTTACGAATGAATGTTTTTTGTGCAAATGAAGTGATGTGTTCTAATAAACCGACTATTGTCTTATTGTCTGGATCGGGAGTGGGGGCGCCGATTTTTGATTACAAAATCCTCTATTCACAATTAACATCGTTAGCTTCAGTCGTTGTTTTAGAGAAGTTTGGATATGGATATGCTGATATTTCTCACTTGCCAAAAGACATCAAAACATTAGTCGATGACAATCGAGAAGCCTTACGAAAAGCACAGGTTTTCCCTCCATACATTTTGATGCCGCATTCGATGTCGGCTTTGGAAGCAATCTATTGGACAAGCAAGTTTCCCACGGAAATCATTGGTATTATTGGTTTAGATATGGCGGTTCCCGAACGCTACCACAATTATCAAAAACGACTCAAAAAAATTCGGTTTTTCCATTTAATGACAGCGATTGGTTGGCAGCGAATTCCCCAAATCTTTCCCATTAATAACAAAGGGCTTTCTTCTGAAGAGAAGCGCCAAAACGCTATTTTATCATATAAAAATGCACTTAATACTGATGTTTTCCGGGAAAGCATGACTGTATGTGAAAATGCATTAATTGTTGAAACAATGGGAACCCCTAATGTTCCTATGTTAATGTTTACCACAACTTTAAATAAAGGAAATGGTTACGAAGCTTGGATTGATGCGCAAACTCGCTTTGCCCAAAAAAGTCAACAGTGTCGCCAGATTATATTGGATTGCGGGCACAATCTTCACTATGATAAAACACCGGAGATAGTCACGGAAATTAAAAAATTTATCATGGTATTTTCTTACGATAAAGAGAACAATATCTGATTAGTCTTTAGCTTGTAAGAATATTACATGCTTATTGTAAAGTTAACCCCTTCTAGTGGATATAAAAAATAATTGGTTATATTCTTTGGATAGTAAGATGGACACTCAATAAATTAAAAAAAGAAGACAGTATTTTATTCGTGTCTACTTTTACGTATTCATATCAATTGAGATTTTTTTACTTAAGGAGTATTATCATGCTTATTATTTTCTGATGATATCGATTGCATTATAGAGTGCTTCCACTTGAATTGTATCTCTCCCGGCGGCGTATTCGCCATCAAGCGACCAATCCATATCCTTGGGAGCATAAACAATTGCTTTTTTTGTTGAACAGAAACTAATGATATTCGGATCGTATTGCTTAGTATTTAACCCTGATAAAGCTCGACTAAATTGATCAGCATTTTTGGGGTATTTTATTAATAGTAGTTCTAAAAGCCCATCATTAAGATCAACTATTTTCTTATCTAGTTTTAGAATGCCGGCCACGGTAAGGGAGTTCGAGAAAGCACCTAAAATATAATCATCTTCAAATACTTGATAATCAGTCTCGACCCGAACATGAATTGGCTTGATATTTGGCATTTCCTTGATTCCTTCAAAAATATAGGCCATATGACCTAAAGTGTTTTTAGCGTTTTGAGGAGTGGCGTAAGATGTTTTTGTGAATGCCCCAAAGGAAGCAACAAAAGAGAAGTAGCGGTTTTCAAATCGACCGATATCCATCGGCTTTGGGCTATACTTCATAATCCTTTTTGCCGCCAGAAGAATATCCGTTGTCAAACCGAGATTCCCCGAAAAGACATTGGTGCTACCAGCGGGGATGTATCCAAGCGGTTTTTTAACCCCCGATAAAATCATGCCGGAGATGACTTCATTTAGAGTTCCGTCGCCCCCAATAGCGACTACCAAATTGAAATCTTTAGCATGGGTTTTGCAGATTTCGATACCATCGCCGGGATGCCTTGTCATATAAACGCAATTATCGTACCCGTGATCTGTGAAAATGCTAATGATTTCAGCTAAAAAACGATTGCCACGCATCTTGCCAGCCCGAGGATTGATGATTAATAAAGCTTGCTTGTTCACAAGCGCACCTCCTTACTTCGAATATATGTATGTTACTTTATATTATAATATATAAATAGGCAAAATTCTAAGGTAAAATCGTAAAAATCACTAGTTTTATTTTATTGACTTTGCGTACAGATGGTTATCTCTTATTGATTTATCGACGAAATTTTTCAGTAACTTCTATTTTTAATATTTTATTGGGCGAATATTTTAATGATCGGAAGGCTGGAAAAAAACAATGAAATACGATACAATGAATTTGGGATACATCATTCTATTTAATTGGGAGGATAAATTATGAAAAAATTATATGAGGCTCAAGTTACGAATGTCGGAGGAAGAACGGGTAAATCATTCGCTATTGATCAATCATTTTCCGTTGACATCGCCCCAGCCAAAGAACTCTCTGGCATCGAGACAAAAGCAACAAATCCAGAACAGCTTTTCGCTGCAGGATATAGTGCTTGTTTTAATAGCGCTTTGCAATCAGTACTCAGACGGGATCGAATCAAGTATGAATCAAGTGAAGTCACTGCGTTTGTAGCTTTGCTTCTTGACCCAAGCGATAAAGGATATATGCTGGGAGTACGAATAGTCGCATCAGTCAAAGGCATCAATCTTGAAATGGCGGAGAAATACGTAAAACAAGCTCATGGTGTCTGCCCCTATTCAAAAGCAATCAGAGGTAATATTATTGTGGATTTGGAAGTTAAATAATTCTTGATCCGATGTTTTTAGCGATATCATAAAGAACGTAATTTATAAATATGTCATATTGCTATTGACAACGGCATACGATTATAATAAATTAAAACTAAGATTGATTGAAGAGTTGTAATTGGTTGTTCGTGATTAATGTTCTCATACTTAGCAGAAGTGCTTTCACTACCCGCATAAGTTGGCAGAAAGGCGCTTTTTTGTATTTTAGTGAAAAAATTTTCTTAGGAGGAAGTATGAAAAAAATCCGAATTGTTTTGTTAAGTGCGATGCTAGTAGGATTATTTGTGGGCTGTAACGAAAATCAAACAAGCGTTGATAATCCACCCGAGTTCGTGGAAATGTATTTAAATGAACCATCAGTGCTTCAAGCAACAGATTTCCGATCAAACTCAACCGAGGGGATATTGTTGATTGATGAAGACCTCACGGATGATGTGATATACGATGGGGTATTGATGAGCGAATCGGATTTTGAGGTGGTGGTTGTTACTAATGGGATAAATTATGACTTGTTATTCAGTGTTGAAGTGACGGACAGTGCGCTGGGCGTTTGCGTCTACACTGATCAATCGGTACTTTATGTTGCTTCTGCGACAGTAACAGTCGAGACCGATGGCACCTATACAACTACGATTGCATTGACGATTCCCGCCTCAACGGGATTGACGACTTTTCTTTCCGAACGGACGATTTCACTGACTAAAATTCTGTTTACCAGAGATACTGCCAACGGAACATTTCCCGCTGACATTCCTGAGAATAGCACCACTTCACTTCTTTTTGAAATTCATGCCACAGAATATTTCGATGAAACAATTGGATTACCTATAAAAGTAAATGATGATGGACTAGTCGATATTATCCTGACTCCGGATTCAGAGTACTACGCGCAAGCACAAACATCGGCTCTTTCCGAAGTGATCATTCCTGAAGTTGTAAATGGGTATGACATAGGTTCTGTTATCCTTATGGATTTGAATTGGATTATCAATATGACCGTGACTGGTGCCAATCAAGATGTTTTCATAATGGGTGATTTTGCTGCTTTGACATCTTTGACTTTTGACAAAATAAAC
>JAQWBC010000077.1 GCA_028707415.1 Candidatus Izemoplasmatales bacterium | reverse complement strand
CCGTCGCGACCGCCGTTGATGGCATAGAGGAGGCACTTCGCCAGGTTAGCCCGTGCGCCGAAGAGCTGCATCTGCTTGCCGATCTTACCTTAAATTGATATTAAAGAGCTTGTGGGATAAACAAAAACGTACCTTCAATATAATACCATCAAGGTTATTTTTAGTCAACAAAAATCCATCGCATCTGTAAATGTTTTCTCAAGAGTTTAACGGATTATCGACCCGGGCTCTAAATCGCTAGGAACTTCGAGTAACACTGGCTTGCCACCCTGTTCACCGCAAAGAATCATTCCTTCTGATAAGATACCACGCAGTTTAACTGCCTGCAAATTGGTAACTACCATCAAGTTCTTGCCAATAAGAGTAATCGGTAAAGCAATTTCGGCGATTCCAGATACAATTTGACGTTTCCGATCTCCAGTATCAATTTGTAAAACTAATAATTTAGCTGCATTGGGATGCTGTTCGCAACTGATTACTTTCCCGACTTTTATTTCAGTTTGATTAAACTCGTCAATGGTAATAATCGGTTTGTCTGGCTTGGCAATTGTAACCGGTTTGTCGTTCATCAAAGCTTTGATATACTCCACTTCCTTTTCAACATCTAGGCGGGGAAACAAATGCGTTACATCAGTCCCAATATCATATTGGTCTTTGGCGCCGAAATGACAATTCTGTAAGCTTTGCTCCTCCGACGCAACCCCGAGGGCTTTAAAAAGCAGGGGATGAGAATCGATTAAAATCGGAGTATACATAATCGAAGCCATTCGTAAAGCTTCTAAAAGGTGGTAAAGAACTGATTCTAATACGAGCATTAAATCAGGATTTTTTGCTAAAGCCCATGGGGCTGTTTCATCAATTAACTTGTTGGTTCGAGCAATGAGCCGCGATACTTCTCCGAGCGCTTTGGCAACGTTAAATTCATCCATATTCTCTTGGTAGTTTACAATGGTCTGTTCCGCTATTTGTTCCAATTCCCGCTCATATTGTTTTAATTCGTGTTGATGTTCAGTTTTTTGAACATGACCGTGGAAATATTTGTTGACCATTGCAACGGAACGACTAAGTAAATTTCCTAAATCATTGACTAAATCACTATTGAACCTAGCGACGAAATCTTCCGGAGTAAATACACTATCGTTTCCATATGATAATTCTTTGACAATGTAATAGCGGAATGCATCAAGACCATAACGGGAAACTAGTGCTTCTGGATAAATAACATTGCCCTTTGATTTTGACATCTTTCCGTCTTTCATTAAGTACCAGCCGTGGACAAGTAACCGATACCGAATAGGAATGTCCAGAGCCATCAAGATTATTGGCCAAAATATCGCATGAAAACGGAGGATATCTTTAGCAATAACATGGACAACTTCATCGCCATTAATCCAGTACTTTTGAAATAAATGATCGTCATGTGAACCATATCCAAGCGCAGTAATATAATTACTTAAAGCATCAATCCAAACATAGACAACATGTTTTGGATTGCTTTTCACGGGTATTCCCCAGCTAAATGAGGTTCGAGAAACACTTAAATCATTTAATCCCGATTTGATAAAAGCTAGGACCTCGTTTTTACGAGTTTCCGGAGTGATGAAATCAGGATTTTCTTCTATATATTTTAATAATCGGTCAGAATATTTGGATAACCGCAAAAAATATGTTTCTTCTTCGACTATTTTTGTTGGCCTTCCGCAATCGGGGCACAATCCCCCCGGTAATAACTGCGTTGGTGTGAAGAAAGCTTCGTCTTCGACACAATATGCCCCTGAGTATTTTCCTAAATAGACATCACCATTAGCAAGCAATCGTTCAAAGATTTTTTGAACCACAGCCGTGTGTCGCAATTCGGTAGTTCGAATAAAATCGTCATTGGTTATTTTTAAAGTCTTCCATAAATCTTGAGCAATTTGGGCGATATAATCGACATAATCGATTGGTGTTTTCCCGGCGTTGTGGGCAGATTGCTCAATTTTTTGGCCATGCTCATCAGTTCCCGTAAGCATTCGGGCATCATATCCTTGCATGGTTTTATATCGCTTTATGCTATCGCAAAGGCAGGTAGTGTATGCTGTTCCAATATGAAATTTACCGCTGGGGTAATAGATTGGGGTTGTAATATAAAATGTTTTCATAAATATACCTCTTGTTTTATTCGTATACGTGATATAACATGCGTTTTTTTACTTCTTCAGCTTTTTCTTTTCCTAAAGCAACAGTAATGACATCATATGCAAATTCAAACACACATCCGGCTCCGGCGCCGGTAATGATATTATCGGCAATTACGCTCGGACTCGCGATGCGTATGCCTTTAGGAATAAACGTTTCCGTGGAAGGAAAGCTTGTATATCGGATTCCATCCAATAATCCTAGTGTTCCTAAAAGAATTGGTCCGGCACATATTGCCGCCAACAATTTCTTTTTGGCCGCAAAAGCCATTATTAATTTTAATACAGCCGGACTACCTTGCATAATCTTTACGGCTCCGCCGCCAGGGATAAAGACTCCGTCATATTCTTTATCGGTAATTTCATTCATCATTTTGTCAGGAATTACTGTGATCTTAAAAGCCCCCACCACTTTAGGAGTATTAAAAACACTCACTAAGTCGACTAGGATGCCACCGCGCCTAAGAATAGCGACCGTTCCTAACGCTTCAATGTCTTCAAATCCATCCGCTAATAAACACACGATTTTCAAATCCATCATCTCCGAATCTATGCTTTTATTATATGATATTATAGCACTAAAGAAAGCTCTCATTCATGGCTTTTAAGATATTCTCGATAAACAACGCTCTTAGCAATTGCACGATCTGTTGCTACTTTTTTCATTGCCTCGGATTTGGTCATTCCTTGGCCAATCATATCATCCACTGCTTTAGATATAGGCACCAAATCTTTGATTTCAATCATGGAATTGTAGCCATCGACTATCAGCACAATCTCGCCTTGAATATCATCTAAACTAGCCAATTCCGATAGTGTTCCCCGAATTATTTCTTCGAATTTTTTGGAAATTTCGCGGGCAACAACCGCCTGCCGATTACCAAACACTTGCATTATATCCAAAATGGTATCCTTAATTCGGTGCGGTGCTTCGTAAAAAACCAGAGTAAATGGTATCATTTGCAATCGTTTTAGTTCTTGTTTCCTTTTTCCGGATTTGGCATCTAAGAAGCCATAAAAAACATGAGGATGAGCTCGGAACCCGGACATAACTAATCCCGTGATTCCCGCCGAAGCTCCCGGCAAGGCAACAACATTGAATCCCGCTTGAAAAGCGGCTTGTCCGACCTCAAACCCTGGATCGCTTAATAATGGCATTCCTGCATCACTACACAAACCAACCGATTTTCCGGTATTTAAATAGTCAAGAATGGCTTCGGTTTTAATTGCTTTATTATGTTCATGATACGATTTCAAATCGGTTTTGATTTCGTAATGCGTTAACAGTTTTCGTGTCACTCGAGTGTCTTCCGCAAACAAGACATCAACGGATTGCATTGTTTCAATCGCCCGAAAAGTCATATCCTTTAAATTACCGATCGGCGTGGGAATTAGATATAAAGTTGGCTTCTCGTTTTGATAGTTTTGTCGTCGTTCCATGCCATCACTTCTTTCCATACCGAAATATGGTCAATATTTCCTTAGAATAGTTTCCGGACTCATCATAGACATATAGCGGTTCCAGCAACTTCAAACTTCCGATTTTCCCAGAAGCACTAGCCTCAACCAAAACCGAAATTGCTTCACGGCCTTGCAAGGGGTACACAAATCTAAGGCGTTTGATTGCTAACCGATGAGCATTTAACGCCAAGATTAATTCTTCAAGTCGATCGACTCGATGGATCATGAATAACGTCCCATCGTTTGATAATAAACGCCTCGCCTGAACCAGTATTCCTTCGAGATCGATTAATAATTCATGTCGAGCTATTGTCAAATAATCATTTTTATTAGTAATTGCCCTCGGAGAATATTTAAAAAATGGGGGGTTACATGTGATTAAATCAATTGAACTCATCTCATATTGATGATGAAGATCATTGATATCAGCGTTAATAATAGTAATTTGCTTCCCAAGACCGTTGAGATCAACACTTCGTTTAGCTAGTTCATATGCCTCTTTTTGAATTTCAACACCAATAATGGGAATTGACGTTTTAAGAGTCAAAAACAAGGGGATGGGACCATTTCCGGTCCCAAAATCCATAATGTTGCGAATTTTTGCCGGAATTCTGACAAAATCCGCAAGTAATGTTGAATCCAAAGAAAAATTAAACATGTCCGGGCGTTGAATAATTTTCAACCCTTCGTAACCCAAAAGATCATTGACGATTTCTCGATTATCTTGCTTATCCATTGGTTTCAAAGGTCACCCTTCAAGATCTTTTAAGTCTTTTTCTGCTGGAGTTCCTAAATCATCTTCCGTCGCTGGTTGTTTGAACTGCAACTCCGACACTGGATATAAAGTTGCTGTTCGATCCGGATATTCAACTTTCACGGTTTGTGTCAGAAAATTGACTTGGACGACTTTTCCCCGTCCATTGGCAGTAAAGACATATGAATCGAGTTTAGGCATCGATTTGCGATATTCTTTATAATTAGCGTCCTCATAATTGATGCAACAAAATAATTTTCCACATAGCCCGGAAATATTCGTCGGATTAAGCGATAAATTTTGATTTTTAGCCATCTTAATCGACACGGTTTCAAATTCACCAAGAAACGTTGTGCAACAGGTTAATAGTCCACAAGGTCCGATACCACCAAGCACTCTCGCACCATCACGAGTTCCGACTTGCCGTAATTCAATTCGGACCCGAAATTGGTTGGCTAAATCTTTAACTAAATCACGAAAATCAACCCGACCTTCGGCATTAAAATAAATTATGAGTTTGGCACGATCAAGCGTATATTCACAATTTAATAATTTCATATCCAAATTGTTTTTCTTAATCAGTTGGGAACACCTTGTTAATATTTCCGGTTGTTCTTCTTGATTGTTTAGATATTGTTGGTAATCTCTATCGGTAGCCTTCCGTAAAACTGGCTTCAAAGGTTGAATTAATTCTGATTCCTCAATTGCCTTTGGGCTTTCGGCAACAAATCCCAGTTCTAGTCCCCGGATTGTTTCAACGATAACTTTATCGCCAAATTGTAAATCAAGATTCGCGGTTTCAAAATAGTATTTTTTTCCTAATTTGGAAAAATTAATTGAAACAACATTATATAGCATTAAAAAACCCTCTTTCTAGATTCATCAACAGATTGTCAAAAGCCAGACTATCGATGATGTTGAATTTTAAACGCGTTTTCAATGTTAGCATTTTTTCAAGATTATCTTCGATCTTTTGTTGCGAAACTTGTATAGCCAATTTTTCAATTTGTTTGATGTCTGGCATCCAAACGATTTGAGTTATATGTCTCAGCTTGCAGTTTAACAAGTCTTTTTGATACAAAATCATTAAAGTTAAAAAGAAATCGGTTATTTCTGTGGTAGTAAATATCAAATCCCGAACTTCACGAAATCGCAAAACCATCGACTTTTGGGAATTGTCGACGATTCCATATAATTCCGGAACCAATTTAAAAACCGTCATCATTTCCTCTGATTCGGCAATCTTGATTGCCTCTTCATAATTGTTTGTATATTCAGAGTCACAATTAATGCAGAAGATTCAATTACATATAAAACCGGAACAGACATATATCAACTACAACGAGTACCTTCTATAGATATTGATAGTGTAGGAGCATATGTTAAAAATGTT
>JAQWBC010000076.1 GCA_028707415.1 Candidatus Izemoplasmatales bacterium | reverse complement strand
GGTAACACCAGACGGTTATTGCGAATCGTAATAATGGTGTCGGTGAGTCTCGCCGACTCGGAGCGCAATAAACTTTCCATTTTTTCATTAATGCGTTTTTTATTAATTGTGAGTTTTGCTCGAATTGATGCTAGTTCTTCGGAAGCATCGTCATATACAAAACCTTTAACATCGATGCATTTGTCGATTTCTACTTTTAAATGATTCAATGGTATCAAATCGTCGAAGTAATGACCTATTGATATACAAGATAGCTCTAATTGCCGAATTTTACGTATAAAGCGCTGATTATCGGCGATTGCGACCACAAGGCTAGCAATATTCAATAACTCATCAATGGTTAGAGTCGATCCAATTCGAGCTCGTTTCAAAGATTCAGATAAATCCAAAACTCCAGTCATGGGTGCGGAATCATAGCGTTCAATCATTGTTTTGGCTTCGGAAACCTCATCAAGCAAACGTGTGACCAAGGTTTTGTCAGAACTGGGCTCGATTGCTAAAACAAGCTGTTTTCCGAAATCGGTTTCAGCGTATTGGCGAATGGTTGCCAAAATTTTTGGGAATTCAAGGATCTTTTGATCAGCAAACATCGGATTCACCTACTCTATCGCTTCTATTTTATCACATTTCATGGTAAAATAAACAATGGATGTGAGATTATGAACTACATTTTCGGAATCGATAAATCGCGACTCAACGACCTTTTTGACTATTATAAGGACTACGAATCAACCACTGACAATCCTAACGCATTGGTGGTTTTTCGAGCGCCTGATATAGTCATCACTATCTATAAAACCTTAAAAGTAATGATCCAAGGTTCCAATGCCTATGAAGAATATTTAATGTGGTCTGAATTACTCGATTTTGAACCAGAAGCGGAAAAAATCGTAAATGTTTTCCCCAAAGTAACACCAAAAACATATTCACCACTATACAACACTTCGAGTTTTGGTTCTGACGAAGTCGGCACTGGAGATTTCTTCGGACCTGTTGTCGTGTGTACGGCATTTGTCGAAAAAAACTTGATTTCCCAGCTAGAAGATATGCAAATCCGTGACTCAAAACAGATGTCCGATGAAACAATCATGAAAATTGGCGATAATTTGAAAAAGTTAGTTCCCCATGTGATTTTAACTGTCGACAATCCCAAATATAATCAATTGACTAAAGACGGATATAATCTAAATAAAATCAAAGCTTATCTCCATAATCATGCCATTCAGAAATGTCTGTTAAAAGTCAAACAGCCATATGATTATGTCATTTTAGATGCATTCTGTCCTGAAGATCAATACTATTCATATCTATCCGATATCGAAGCATTCCATAAAATTAGTTTTTTTACAAAAGCGGAATCCGTCCATATTGCTGTCGCTACAGCTTCGGTAATTGCTCGATACACTTTTCTCACGGAAATAGGTAAAATCAATCAAGCGATAGGCATTCTTTTGCCATTAGGAGCCGGGGCTGCAGTGGATCTTATTGGTAAACGCATCGTTTTAGAACGTGGATTTATGTTTTTGAAAAGCATTGCCAAAATGAATTTTAAGAACGCAGAAAAAATCAAAGCGATGTTACCAAAAAATAACGATTATAATAAATAGCGCAGATAATTGTCAAATTGGATCATTCTCATTTTATAAAAACCGGTCGCTTGTCTGCGACCGATTTTTACTGTTGTATCATCAATGTTTCCTGATATTATCCAAGTATTGAGCAAAATAGTCTGGCAATGGTGTACTAAATTCCATAAACACCTTTGTCGATGGATGCGTAAAACCGATGGTTGCTGCATGCAAATATTGTCCATGATTATCATCAATATGATGTTTGTTATACACCGGATCATTAGTAACCGGATACCCAATTTTGGCCATATGGACGCGAATCTGATGGGTTCTGCCCGTTTCTAAAACGCATTTTACTAATGTGTTATTCGTGAACCGTTCTAAAACAATGAAATGAGTGATTGCTTTTTTTCCGTTATCGATAACCGCCATCCGCTTTCGATCGGAGAAATCCCGTCCGATCGGCATATCGATTGTCCCCTTTTCGTTGGCGATTATGCCATCGACTAAAGCGATGTATTCACGTTTGGTCACTTTCTTAGCCAATTCTTCCGCTAAAATCATATGGGCATAGTCATTTTTGGCTACCATTAATAATCCGCTCGTATCTTTATCAATCCGATGGACAATCCCCGGCCGAATGTTTCCATTGATACTTGAGAGTGAATTAATATGGTATAACAACGCATTGACCAAAGTGTGTTCGTAAGACCCCGGAGCGGGATGAACAACCATCCCTGTGGGTTTATCGACAACTAAGACATCGTCATCTTCATAGATAATACTTAATGGAATGTTTTCCGCCGTCAAATTCATTTCTGCAATCGGAACGTCCATAAAGACGATTATATCGTTGGGTCGAACAATATAATGACTATTTACATATTTCCCATTGACCTCAAGCATTTTTTCGTCAATGGCTTTTTGCACTAAAGTTCGGGAAAATTGCGGGTATATCTTAGCGACAAACTTGTCAAGACGCTCAAGTTCGTCCGTGCTCGTAACAACATATTCGAGCGCTTCTTCAAACTCCGGTCTGCTCATTTTTTTTCACCCTTCGTGGTTCTAAAAGCAACTGATCGATTAAGAAACAAGCGATACCGACGGAAAGACACATATCCGCAACATTAAAAATATACGGCCAAATACCGCGAAAATCGATAAAATCAATAACTTGGTGATCAAGTTGGAAAATCCGGTCGCAACAATTACCTAAAGTTCCGGCAAATAATAAAGCCAGTGACAAAGAAAAGAGCCACAGTTTGGGATTCTTATGATCCGTTTTAAGAAAGAGAATGACAAAGACGATACTGGCAATGATGGCGGCTCCGATGAAAAAATAAAAAAGCCATCCCGAATCGCTGCCAATTCCAAAAACCGCTCCCGCATTACGGACATACGTCAAATGGAAAAAATCTTGAATGATCGGCAAAGTTGTTCCTTCAGTGACTAATGTCGAGACAATCAAGATTTTGGTTACTTGATCGATGATTAATAACACGATGGCAATAACAATCCATATTAGCATGTCTAATCCTCCCCTAAACCCAAAGCATCGGAATCACAAAAACAATAACAATAACCCCAATAATTAGAACTATTCCCATTTCAATCGCAGCATGAATTTGCAATAGCTTTTTGGGATTTGATAACGGAACTGGTATCTTAATTAACAAAGCTTTTATTGCCATAACGTTGATTAAAGCAATATGTCCAATGGCTGTGGCAAAAAGCAAAGCAAACCACAACTCTTTTAAGTACGAAAATAGTAATAATATTTCCACAAAAATGATGTAAAGGGGGAAGATTGCAAGCGTTGAAAACACAAAGCCACCTAAGAAAGCGCTTAGAAGATTATTCCATCCATATTCTTTAATCAAAGCCGAAGTTTCCGCAACTAATTTTTTCATCACTACTCCCCAAGTCCTTCCAAATAATCGATGGCTTCTTGAAGGGTCGTAACCCCAATCAACCATCCATCGGGATTAATACCCAATTCTTCACAAGCGGCCAAGGCTTCTAAATAATTGATGTTCGTTTCGTCAACCATGTAAGGCATGAAGAAAACATCGGCTCCGAAAAAATATGCCGTGGCGATTTTTTGCTTGACACCACCGATATAGCCAACACTACCATCATAATTGATGGTACCCGTTCCGGCTATCGTCAATCCATTCGTCAAATCACCAGTTGCTAAGCAATCATAAATATATAATGCCGTCATCAAACCTCCTGATGGTCCACCAATATTGGAGGATAAGGCCGTGAAATCCGGACTTGTTTCAGTTTCGAGGACTAAATGGTACATGGTAAACGAAAACCCGAATTTACCAGTGTCAGTGTCTTTTGTCAATTCAACGGTATAATCTTCACCGCTAGCATTGCGAAAGGTGAAAGTATATGTTTGTAGTAGGCGAGTATTGATGACGATAGCATCCGATAAAGAGCAGACGGTATCGACGATGTCATCGTTGTTGGCATCATTGTCTTTACATAGCTCTTGTGGTTCGGAGTTAAAAGGTAAAACCGTTCCGTTATCACCGGCTAAAGCGATAAATTCATCGCCATACTCGATTTGGTCATATGCTGATAAATATGCGGCTTTATCAGACACAAGCGTCTTGATAATCTCGGTTACTGTGATTTCTGGTTTTACCGCTTCAATTGCTTGGTAAGCCGCTAAAATAGCGACTTGAACCGAAGTCGTCTTTTGCAATTGACTAATCTGGTAACTTTCCGTGTCAGTATGCGTTTGATCAAAAACCGACAAACTATAAGTTTCCGTTACCGAAGAAAAATACGCAACGATAAACTGAAAAAACGAAGGTCGTTTGAGGGTCATAATATAAGTTGTTGAAAAAGATCCAATTGCGGAATTGTCATCATCATAATCAATGATAACGGTATCGGAGACGTTAGCCAATCCTCCGGGGCAATATATCGAATAATCAATCGGCCAAATCAATAAAAACATTAAGACGAGATAAGGAACGATCAATAACTTGACTTTTGGCCAATATTTTTCTGCTAGTTCATTCATCGATAATCACCTTCAGATTAAAGTCGGTCATTTTCCGAGTCTTAACATTTGCGGATAATAACATCCTTTTCGAAGCGATATCGGTATCAACGCCATTATATTTATCGCCAAGATAGATTATTTCCTTGATTCCCGACTGAATTATCAATTTTGCACATTCATTGCAAGGAAATAACGTCACATAAATCCGCGATCCGTCAAGTGGAACCGTACAATTGAGAATCGCATTCGGTTCGGCATGAACAACGTAAGGATATTTGGTATCGAGAAATTTGCCTTCGCGTTCCCATGGATACTCATCGTCTGAGCATCCGATAGGGAGCCCATTATAGCCAATTCCGATAATTCGGTTTTTCGAATTGACGATACAAGCTCCAACCTGACTAGAATCATCTTTGCTTCGTAGGCTGGATAAATACGCAACTCCCATAAAGTACACGTCCCAAGATATATAATTCTCTCGTTTCATATTATGCCCTCATTTTCCAATAATTTTTAGCAATTTGCGCGGCTAAAGAACAATTGTTCAACACTAGCGCTATATTAGCTTTAAGAGATTCGCCACCAGTGATTTGTGCGATTCGCTTTAATAAATACGGGGTTGTGTCCTTACCGACAATATGAGCATTTGGCATTTCCGCGATGGCTTGGTTAATGGCTTGATCGATCACTTTCGGATCGGCGGCGTATTCATCGGGAATCGGATTGGCAATAACGATGCCGCCTTTTAAGCCTAAATCCCACTTAACCTTGACCATTTGCGCGATGGCCTCGGGTGTATCGAGACGATAATTGACAATATATGGTGATGTTTTGACAAAAAAAGCAGGAAGAAAATCAGTCTTAAACCCAACAACCGGAACCCCTTTGGTTTCTAAGTACTCTAATGTTTTTGGTAAATCAAGGATTGACTTGGCTCCAGCACATATGACGCATACCGAAGTATGGGCAAATTCATCTAAGTCAGCAGATATGTCCATAGTGATTTCAGCACCTCGGTGAACGCCGCCGATGCCACCGGTGGCGAAAAATTTAATCCCGGCGATTTCACAAGCAATCATCGTTCCTGATACTGTCAAAGCTCCGGAAAGATGTTTGCTTATGACATATGGAAGATCACGACGACTTGTTTTAACTACCGCTTCTCCTGCTTTGCCGATAATTTCGATTTGGGCCGCTGTAAGTCCAACGACGATTTT
>JAQWBC010000075.1 GCA_028707415.1 Candidatus Izemoplasmatales bacterium | reverse complement strand
GACGCCAGCGGCGTTTCGGCCCATGTCTCGAACATCATTTTCATCAAAACGAATTGCCTTGTCGTTGGAAGCGCCAATCAGAATATGACGTGTCCCATCGGTTAGTTTTACACTATGTAAGGAATCCCCATCACGTAATGAAACGGCACGAATTCCATTGGTACGGATGTTTTTAAAATCAGCTACGGCAGTCCTTTTAACTATGCCTTTACTGGTTGTAAAGAACAAATAGCCATTTTCAAAATCCTTGACACTCATAATGGTTGCTAATTCTTCGCCAGCAACAAGATTTAATAAATTAACAATTGGCAACCCTTTGGAACTGCGTCCAAAGGCGGGAATTTTATATCCTTTCATCTTATATACGCGGCCAAGAGATGTGAAGAATAGCAGATAATCGTGGGTTGACATCGAAATGATGGAGTCGATAACGTCGTCTTCATTGATTTTCATTCCCGATTTTCCCCGTCCGCCGCGGTTTTGCGATTTATAGACTTCAGCATTCATCCGTTTGACATACCCATTGGTTGTGACGGCAATAATAACATCTTCAATGGGGATTAAATCTTCATCTTCAATGTCATAGTCACCAAGCGAATCGATTTCTGTCCGTCGCGCATCGCCAAAACGGGTCTTGATATCGATGGCGTCGTCAATCAATATTTGGTGTTGAATAGCTTCGCTGCTGATAATCTGATTATAAAAAGAAATCGCTCTTTCAATTTCGCCTAATTCTTCCTGAATCTTTGTTTGTTCAAGACCGGAAAGTTTACGCAGTTGCATCGATAAAATCGCTTTGGCTTGGACTTCCGAAAGATTAAATCTAGCCATTATTTCTTTTTCCGGTTCCTCATTTGTTTCTTTGATAATTTTTATAATCTCATCAGTATTGTTTTGGGCGATAATAAATCCAAGCAGCAAATGTTCTCTTTGAGTGGTTTTTTCCAGATCGAATTGCGTTTTCCGCACCAAAACATTAACTTGATGATCAAAATAGTGCCGAATAATATCCTTTAGTGGCAACGTTTCTGGTTTGTCGTCCACGAGCGCTAACATATTAATCGCAAAAGTAGCTTGCATTTGCGAGTTTTTGTACAGATTATTAAGTAAAACTTCTGGGTTAATATCGCGGCGAAGCTCCATAACAACGCGCATGCCGTTGCGATTAGACTCGTCCCGCAAATCGGTAATTCCTTCAATAATCTTGTTTTTAGCAAGTTCGGCGATGCGTTCAATTAACGTTGTTTTATTTACTTGATATGGAATTTCGGTAATAATGATTTGTTTTTTTCCCGAAGTTGTCTCGACGATTTCCGTTCTTGCCTTGACACGAACGATTCCCCGTCCAGTCGTATATGCTTCGCGGATGCCAGCCTCACCTAGAATAATACCTCCGGTCGGAAAATCCGGTCCTTTGATATATTCCATTAATTCTTCGACATCAATGTCGCGATTTTTGATATAAGCAATATAGCCGTCGATGACTTCGTTCATATTATGTGGCGGAATTCGGGTGGCCATGCCTACAGCAATTCCATCCGCCCCATTGACAAGCAAATTAGGGAATCGCGATGGTAAAACTTTTGGTTCTTTTTCCGTTCCGTCATAGTTGTCTGTGAAATCGACAGTGTTTTTCCTTAAATCACGAATCATTTCTAATGTGATTTTTTGCATTCTCGCTTCTGTATAACGCATCGCGGCAGCCCCATCACCATCGATGGATCCAAAATTACCGTGACCATTGACGAGCGGATAACGGTAGCTGAATTCCTGCGCCATTCGTACCATCGAATCATAGATTGCTGCATCTCCATGGGGGTGATATTTACCCATGACATCGCCGACGATCCGTGCGGATTTTTTGAATTGTTTGTCGGGATATACTCCCAGTTCATCCATGCCAAACAGAATCCGACGATGGACCGGTTTTAATCCATCACGAACGTCGGGTAGTGCCCGCGAAACAATGACCGACATGGCATAACTAAGAAACGATGTTTTCATCTCATGAGAAATATCGATATCGTTAATCCGATTAGTGGGCATTTCTGGTGCCAGTAATGGTTTCAAATTTTCCATTTTGCCCTCCTATACATCCAAGTTGCGAACATATTCCGCATTTTTTTGAATGAATTCTTTTCGTGGTTCGACTTCTTCGCCCATCAGCATAGAGAATATTTGGTCAGCTTCCATTGCATCTTCAAGGTTAACTTTTAACAAGGTTCTGACACTAGGATCCATCGTCGTATCCCATAGCTGTTCGGGATTCATTTCGCCTAAACCTTTGTATCTTTGAATAACCGGTTTGCCGGTAAATTTAGCCAAGATAGCTTCCATTTGGTTTTCTTCATAAGCATATTCAATGGTTTTTCCTTGTTGAATTTTAAATAGTGGCGGTTGAGCGATATATATGTATCCCGCCTCAATCAGTGGTTTCATATATCGATAGAAGAAAGTGAGTAACAATGTTCTAATATGCGCTCCATCGACGTCAGCGTCGGTCATAATGATAATTTTGTGGTATCTCGCGGTTTTCAAATCGAAATCTTCTCCGATTCCCGTACCAAAAGCTTGAATCATCGACAAAATTTCTTTATTTCCTAAAGCGCGATCAAGTCTGGCTTTTTCCACGTTTAAGACTTTGCCACGAAGCGGTAATATCGCTTGGTATTCTGAATCTCTGCCTTGTTTTGCTGAACCACCGGCGGAATCGCCTTCAACGATATATATTTCTGAACGTGTCGCGTCTTTTGTGCGGCAATCAGCTAATTTTGAAGCGAACCCCAAGGTATCTAATGGTGACTTCCTTCGCGTTGCTTCTCGGGCTTTTTTAGCCGCAATTCTGGCGCGCTGGGCAATGATTGTTTTTTCGATAATTAGTTTCGCAGCGGCCGGGTTTTCTAAAAGGAATCTTTCTAAACCTTCCGACATGATGTTGGAAACAACTCTTCGAGCATCACTAGATCCGAGTTTTGTTTTTGTCTGCCCCTCAAACTGCGGGTCGGGATGCTTGACGGAAATAATCGCCACAAGGCCTTCGCGAGTATCTTCACCTAATACCGACTCATCCTTTTTGAATAAACCTGAACTTCGACCATAATTATTAATAATTCGTGTCAATGTTAACTTGAAGCCTTCTTCGTGAGTTCCGCCTTCCGGATTGTGAATATTGTTGGTGAACGGATATATATTAGCGGCATAACCGCTATTATACTGCATAGCAATCTCGATGGTAATTCCTTCTTGTTCACCCTCAAAATATGCAACATTGGGATGAACTAGTTCCTTTCCTTGATTGAGGAAAGAGACGTATTCACGAACGCCGCCTTCATAAATATACTCCTTATAAGCAACGTTGTTAGCGTCTCGTGAATCCTTGAGAGAAAAAGTTATGCCCTTATTTAAAAAAGCTAATTGTTGGATGCGAATTCGGAGTTGTTCAAATTCATAGTCTTGCGATTCGGTAAAAATTTCCGGATCAGCTAAAAAGGTTACGATTGTTCCGGACTTTTCAGTATCCCCGATATATTTTAGTTCCTCTTTGACAAATCCGTGTTCAAAACGAATCGTATACATCTTGCCTTCAATATGAACTTCAACGTTCATAAAAGCACTCAGTGCATTAACGACAGAAGCTCCGACGCCGTGCAACCCGCCGGAAACCTTATACGAATTATGGTCAAATTTGCCGCCGGCATGTAAAACGGTAAAAACCGTCTCCACAGTCGGCCGGTGAGATTTAGGATGTACTTCGACGGGGATTCCTCGACCATTGTCTTCAACCCTAATAATGTTTCCTGGCAAAATTTCGGTGGTAATCATATTGGCATAACCAGCTAATGCTTCATCAACTGAATTATCGACAATTTCCCACACAAGATGATGCATTCCGCGCGGCCCAGTGGTCCCGATATACATTCCCGGGCGTTTCTTGACGGCTTCTAATCCTTCCAATATTTGAATATTTTCCGCAGTATACTTTTCGTTATGATTGTCCATGTTGTTGTTCCTCCCTGATGCTTCCTTTGATAACTTGAAAAATTTTCGCTTGATTCTTATAGTTGTGGGCGATATCGATGAGTGATGTCGCGGTAATTATTGCTTGGTTTCCCGACTTTAATAGATATTGGATTAGCCGATTTTGTTTTTCTGCATCTAATTCGCTGAAGACATCATCGAGAAGGAAAATCGGCTGATCGGCTTTTACATCAGTATAGTAATCGCATAACGCCATGCATATCGATAAAACAATCATTCTCTGTTCACCTTGTGAGGCATAAAATTTTGCGGTTTGTTCCGCCAGAGTCCATTCGATATCGTCGCGATGGGGACCGAAGTTGGTTGTTCCCGAGACGATATCGGCGGTTATTCTTCCTCTTAATTCTTGCAAATAATCGCCTTTGATTGAAGGAATGTATTTGCCAATCATCACTTCACCCTTGTTGGTAAGATAATCATACTTTTCGCGGGCGCTTTGAGCTAGTTTATCGATAAATTCTTTGCGTTTGACAATTAATTTTTCTCCATGAATTGCTAGTTGTTCGGTGATGACATCGATGAACGTTTGATCATTTACTTTTTTTTCCTGCATTTGTTTAAGCAATTCGTTTCTTTGCTTCAAAATGTGTTTGAATTGAGTTAAATCATTAAGATAATCTTTATCGATTTGTCCCAAGACAACATCAATGAAGTAACGCCGATCGGCAGGGCCGCCTTTAATAAGCGTCATATCATCGGGAGTAAATAAAACGACATTCATTATACCGATATAATCGCTTAACCGATCGGCCGATTGCCGATTAAATGATGCGGCTTTCCCGATTTCGGAAAAAGCAACGGTCAACTCGATATTTTGGGTTTTTGTTTCGAGGATTGCTGATACTCGAGACAGTCCGGCGTCATTTAAAATCAAGTCATGGTCCGGGGCTTTATATGATTTTACTAGACTCAAAACATATAAAGCTTCTAAAAAGTTGGTTTTTCCTTCTCCGTTTGCGCCAATGATAAAATTAAGGCCCTGGCCAAGTGTCACGATTTGCTTCCGATAGTTTCGGAAATTGGTCAGGGCAATCGTTTTAATTCTCATTTTTGCTTCACAATCTCAAGCGTATCGTTGTTAATTTCGATTAGATCACCTGGGTATAGTTTTCTTCCGCGTCGGGATTCCAATTCACAATTAACGATAATCTTATTCGTTGAAAGGAAGAATTTGGTTTCCCCTCCGCTTTGAATAATGTCAGCGAATTTAAGCAGCTGTCCGAGGGTGATATATTCGCTGGTAATTTTTATTTTTTTCATCTTTATCAACTCCGCAATGGGGTGGCTTTCAACCGACACTTTCGTCTATTATATTATATAATATAATTATATAATTTTCAATGTTTATTTTATTGATTAGAAAACAATACCAAAGGAAAAAGCGCTAATTAATCTAGCGCTTTTTGAAGCAATTGTTAAAATGAAGGTTAAGCGATGCTTTCTAAAAATTCACAGACGGTATACAACCAGTGTTTGTGAAGTCCAACCGTATCCAAGATGATATAGATTCTTTCGGTTTTATAAGCAAACCGCAAATATTTCGATATTTTCATCCCCGAAGCAAAGATCTTATCTCCCGCTATTTTTTTAGAGCCTTCTGGGGTAATGAGGAGTGTAATACTAGTTTTGGTTTCAATCATTTTTTCGACATCGATCTGGGCGGACAACTTTTCAAATAACTTTTCGTACATGTAGATTTCTAACTCATCGGTATACCGACCGAAACGATCGATAAATTCGCTTTCCAAATTATGTATGTCAACAATCGATTTAACG
>JAQWBC010000074.1 GCA_028707415.1 Candidatus Izemoplasmatales bacterium | reverse complement strand
CCTGAAGTAGATTTCATGGTAATCCTGAACTGGTTCACGGTAAATATGGCATTTTCGGCAATAATCCCGACAATCATGATAATACCTGTGTAACTTCCCACATTCAGTTGAATTCCCGTGATATATATTACCACGGTCAGCCATTAATTGAAATTATGAACTACATTGGATTTGACGCATTTACGATTGGCAACCACGAATTTGATTGGGGTATCGAAGTCATCGCCGCGTATAACGATGATTCGGATGCTAATGGTGAAGCTACTTATCCGTTTTTAGCTGCAAATATCGTGAGTAAAACTTCAAACGAAATGATGGACTGGACGGAACCGTACACGATTGTCGAAACCAGCGGGGTTAAAATCGGCATCATCGGCGTCATCGGTGATGTTATTAATTCTATCGCTGCCTCTCGAGTTGCTGACTATGAATTTGCGGATGTTCTCGAAACTGTATCGGAGTATACATATCTTCTCCGAACAGTTGAAAATTGTGACATCGTTGTGGTTTCTTTGCATGACTATGACCAATGGGTTAATCAAGCGATTGCTGCACTTACCGGTGACTACCTGGTTGATGCTGTTTTCAATGGGCATACTCATGATACTTTTGCGGAATTAATTGTTCGTGATGGCGCTGATATGCCTTATGCCCAAGTAAGCAGCTATTCTGATGCATTATTTGCTAAAATCAATTTAGTATACGATACGGTTTCCGATTCGGTCATCGGCTTTAGCAGTCAATACTTAAGCGAAGATGATTTATCGACAACTGATTCCGAAATCAATGACCAAATCGATTATTACGAGAGCCAAACCGCTTACAACGTATACATTTCTGAAGTTTTAGCAACAACTAATCGGTATATTGACCGATATTCTTACGACCAAGAGCTAGCAGTTTGGGGGTCTTCAGTGATTCGTGATTATCTTGGACTTGATTTTGGAATGGTAAATAACGGGGGATTTAGGGTAAACATTTCTTCCGGAGATATCACGATGGGTGATTTGGTGGAAATATATCCATTTGATAATGTGATTAAAACCTGTGAAATGACGGGACAACAAATATATGATTTGTACTATATTGGTGGGGATATTGTCTTTGACGATGGTGTCTCAGAGTCAAATAATCAACTGTACAAAAACGGAATATTAATAAATAAACTAGCAATCTATACTGTTGGCGCTGTCGACTATATTTTCGATAAAACTTACTATAACTTTCTCGAAGGCGAGAACATCCAAACTACTATTTACTTTATGCGTGATTTACTTGCTATAGACTTGCGCGCAACGACGGGAATATTTGATCCTTATAACGGAACAAGTTACACTGAATAGATGAAAAAAGATCGGAATTTCCGATCTTTTTATATCAAAGGGTTAATGTTATGGGATATAACCGTAAATATACCATCTTCATACTTGAGATAATTCAAACTACAGTTGAATAAATATGAAGTGTAGGTAAAACCCGGTAAAATCTTGACTAAAATCGCCTTAATGACGTGCGAGTGGGCAACAACAAGGATTTTTTGATTAGGGAATGCGTTACATAAAGATGTGAGAGCATTGAAAATCCGTGTTTCCAGATCGTGATTTTTTTCCATGTTGGGAATTTCATCGAAGACGACGCGTTTAGCATATTCATTATCGATCACTCGACCATCAAAATCACCGAAATCACGTTCCGTAAGCTCAGGCCAGATTAACACCTGCTGGTCTTTGCCGATAACGCCAGCAATGATTTTGGCGGTGTTGTGGGCTCGTTTTAAAGGGCTAGAAACAATCATATCAAAGGATTCCTTGGTTTTTACCAAAAACATACCGGTCTGCCAAGCTTGATTTTCTCCCACTTGATTTAAGGGGTTGTTTATCCGCCCTTGAACAATTAATTTTTTGTTAGCATCAGTTTCGCCATGACGCATGAGACAAAGAATATTCATCGGAATCACCGGAAACAATTATACTATATTTTTCGCAAGTATGATATAATAATTTTGCTGAGGTGAATAGTTATGAGAATGGTTGACATCATTGAAAAAAAACGCGATGGCTTGGTTTTAACAGAGGCTGAAATCGAATTTGTTATCTCGGGATACGTTAAAGGTATAATTCCTGATTATCAAATAAGTGCATTGCTTATGGCCATTTATTTTATGGGGATGACTGACGATGAGGCGGCGTTTTTAACAAAATCGATGCTTTACAGTGGTGATGTAATCGATTTATCAAATATAAAAGGCATCAAAGTCGATAAACATTCGACTGGTGGCGTCGGTGACAAAACGACATTGATTTTAGGACCGCTTGTTGCTTCTGCGGGAGCTAAACTTGCCAAACTATCTGGCCGAGGACTAGGACATACTGGGGGAACGCTAGATAAACTTGAATCGATTGATGGCTGTCATATCGACCTCTCTGAACAAGAGTTTTTAGACCAAGTCAATAAGATTAATATTGCTGTTGCCGGACAGACTGCGGAACTTGTACCTGCCGACAAACTATTATATGCATTGCGTGATGTTACCGGCTCGGTGCCATCGATTCCGCTTATCGCATCCTCGATTATGTCGAAGAAGTTAGCTGCTGGAGCTGATGTCATTTGTCTTGATGTTAAAATTGGCGATGGGGCTTTTATGAAAACCATTGATGATGCACGAATCTTATCGCGATTGATGGTAAATATTGGCAAATCATTTGGTAAAACCGTTATTGCATTCGTAACCGATATGAATCAACCTTTAGGATTAGCAGTTGGCAATCGGTTAGAGGTTAAAGAAGCTATCGATACCTTGTCTGGACATGGACCTAAAGATTTAGAAACCCTATGTGTTGAAATTGGTTCGCATATGATTTTTAATGCTTTACAAGCAGAAACACTTGAAGTAGCAAAAAAAATCGCCTACGATAATTTACATAATGGAAAAGCTTTGGCTAAGTTTTATGAATTTATTGGGGCACAAGGCGGACATATCGATGATCTAGATCATTTTGTATCGGTCAAGGAAATCGTTGCATATAAATCTGTTACAACCGGCTACATTAAAACAATAAAAGCTTTAAACATTGGTTTGGCTTCGATGAAACTAGGCGGTGGCCGCGAGACCAAAGATGACATCATTGATCCGATGGTCGGAATCATTTTAGCCAAGAAGATAGGCGAACATGTTAACTGCGGGGATGTCTTAGCGCATATTTATACCAATAAACCCATTAACGAAGATATTCTTAATTCTTTAACGATGGCATTTGAAATTGTCGATTACCCCATCGCTATTCCACCCATTATTTTAGAGATTATTCGGTAGAGGATTACTCGTTATTGAATATCATTCTATGATGGACAATTCTGCAATTATAATCAGGATTAACCATCGGATATTATTTTATACATTTGAGGTGAAACTTTGGAAGCACAAGTAATTATAAAAGATATCACAAAAACATTTATCTTGTCCAAAAAGCAACAAAAGATTGAAAGAGTGAATAATAAACATAAAGTCGCTGTCAACGGCCTTTCGTTCGAGGCATATAAAGGAGAAATATACGGGTTGCTTGGCCCCAACGGAGCTGGTAAAACCACGGCTTTACGGTGCATTTCCACCCTCATCAAACCGGATTCCGGTGATATTATTGTTAATGGTCATAGTGTAATGACTGATCCGGAAAAAGTGCGCGAATCGATTGGCTTTTTAACAAGCGATTTAAAACTTGAAGCTTTTTTCACCCCCAATTACCTGTTTGATTATTTTGCTCATCTGCGGGGAATTGACGAAAACATCATTCAAACCCGCAAGAAACAATTGTTTGAAAAATTAGGGATTGATCGATTTGCGGAAGTCAAAGTGGGTGAATTATCAACCGGCATGTGTCAAAAAGTTCAGATTGCCATTTCGTTACTACACGATCCCGCTGTTATCGTTTTTGATGAACCCACGAATGGGTTGGATGTTTTGACAGCTAAAGTAGTGACTGATTACCTAACTGAATTAAAAAATGCTGGAAAGACCATAATTATTTCCACTCACATTTTTAGCGTCGTTGAAAAAATTTGCGATCGCGTCGGCATTATTATAAATGGTAAGCTTTTGTTGGCAAAAACAATCGGTGAAGTTGGTGGTACCGAAGCCAATTTGGAAAATCAATTTTTTGATTTAGTTGCCTCGGAAAGCGAGGAGGCTTAACATGAAAAACATTTGGACGATTTTTAAAAAAGAATGGGATCGTGTCATTAAGGATAAAAGACTGCTTTTTTCGGTCATGATTCTTCCGGGATTGATGATTTTTCTGATATATACATTCATGGGGACAGCAATGTCCAGCCTTAATGCCGACAAACCGGGTAATATAGCCATTGTTAATCCGACTTCTGCTTTTGCGGATATATATACCCCTGATGAAGGTGAGATTATCGATAATGTTATCACCATTGATTCAACGGAAATCGACACATATAAAGACTTAGTCGACGCTGGCGAATGGGATTTAATTATTGATTTTCCTGAAGACTTAGAAACAGGGCTTGTTGATGGATATCAAGAAACATTGGAAATCTATTTAAACGGTAATGAAACCCAGTCGCAAATTATCTATCAAACTTATCGGGGATATCTTGATGAATATTCTGAAGCACTTTCATATCAATTGTACAATGACACCACCGTTTTGGTGTTTGTTATTGATTCGATGACAGTAGATAACAATAAAATAATAGGTGCCCTTATGGCATCTTTATTACCAATGTTGGTAGTGATGTTCTTATTTTCGGGAGCGATGTCGATTGGACCTGAATCAATTGCTGGTGAAAAAGAACGCGGAACCATGGCAACATTATTGGTTACTCCGGTCAAACGGAGTCAGATTGCAATGGGAAAAGTAGCTAGTCTTGGCGTTTTATCGTTGCTATCGGCCATTTCGTCTTTTATTGGCATAATCTTATCATTCCCTAAATTATTTGGTGAAGATATTGACTTCACTTCCATATATGGATTTGGTGAATACGCCATGATTCTGGGTTTGCTATTCTCAACGGTATTTGTAATTGTTGGAGTTATTTCCGTGGTTTCAGCTTATGCTAAAAATTTAAAAGAAGCTGGAACATTGATTACTCCAATTTACCTGTTAACAATTGTCATCGGTATCTCTTCAATGTTCGGTGAAGGCGCAAATACTAGTTGGTGGTTATATTTACTGCCAATATATAATACGGTTCAAACCTTAATCGCCATCTTAACTTTCGATTCTAATATCACTTTATACATGATGATTACCATTTTTTCTAACTTGGTGTTTACGGCTTTGCTTATTTTATTGCTTAATCGGATGTTTAACAGCGAGAAAATCATGTTTTCCAAATAAGAATGATCAACTATATATTTTGACTTAACCGTTGTTTTATGTTATAATTTAATCACCAAATAAGGGGAGCTCGGGGAATCCGGGCTGAGAGTATAACTATTCCGTTATAGACCTTACCTGATCTGGATAATGCCAGCGTAGGAACATCTTTTTTACGGACAGGTCCCTTGTTTATCAGGGACTTTTTTTGTTCCAAAAGGAGAACAATGCAAAAAAATAATCAGGTAGCAGTATTGGTGGAACTCGGAATCTTTGTCGCTATGGCTGTTGTATTGGATTTTATTAGTGGAATCATCTACGAGTTTCCCTATGGTGGTAGTATTTCTATTGCAATGTTACCGGTGTTTGTGGTTAGCTATCGACGTGGATGGCATAATGGAATTATCGCTGGGGCTTTATATGGGCTTATTCAATGTTTGTTAATACCTCCTTACATTCTCTCAATTCCACAATTTATTATGGATTACTTTTTAGCTTTTATG
>JAQWBC010000073.1 GCA_028707415.1 Candidatus Izemoplasmatales bacterium | reverse complement strand
ATTGGTGTTTAACCTCTTGTTCTCCTAAAATCCCTGATGATAGACTTACAATAGCTACTTTTTCACCTCTATTTAATTGTATTGGTTTAATCATATCTATCCTTCTAAATCAACTATTATAGCACTAGTAATGGATTTAAAAAAATCACTGTTCCATATGTCGAGGCTACTTTGATCCTTAATAAAGGGGCTTATATCGGATTTTGCTATTTCAAAGTCAATATTATCAAATCTTTTTTCTAAAATTTCGATTAGCATCTTTCTAGTTAATACGACATCATCATCTATGCTTTTTGTTTGTTTAAGTCTTGCTTCTAAATGTTTTAGATTCACTTTCGCATCTAAACTTAAATAATAAACATAGTCATATAAGTCTCTACCCTTTACACGGTTTTTCCAACTTCTAGAAATCACTGCATGAATTTTACCTGCAAACAAAGACTTTTGGTCATAAACCCTAACTTGGTAAGGAAAAGGTAATAAACGATACTTAATTTCAGTAGTAGCGTGCATGGGCTGATTAACATCAACTTCAAATTTGATAATGATTTTCTCATTATGAATGATTTGACTAGAATCTGACGAATTTGGATAAATAGTTATTAATGTTTCTTTTGTATTACCTTTAATAAATGCAGAATCAATGTTCGAATCGTTTGCTTTCTCTATTTTTGATACTTCAAAATTTAGCCCGAGAGATTTTACAATATCACTGATTGGTTTAAAATATTTATTGATATCGAAAGTATCGTCAGCAACTAGCAACGAAAAATCCAAATCTTCACTAAACCGATCCATGCCATAAAATATCCTTAGAGCTGTTCCACCATAAAAAGCGGCGTGTGTAAAGAAGTCAGTTTTAGAAAATCCCGCTAAAACAACTTCTTGTAAAACTTCTTTAATAGCGTTCTTTTTATCTTCAATCGTTTTGGGATTATACTTATTAACCATTTGCTGAATTATTGTCATTTATATACTCACTTTCAATATATTTTTTTAGGTGCTTAATGCTGTTGGATGTATATTTATTTGATAAAAACATTATATCTTTAAAGTTTAATTGCTCAAATGCATCCTTGTTAATTCGAAGATCTTTAAATAGTAACATTTTCAATTCTTTAATACTTTTAACTGGCTGCTTTATGTAGAGTAAATCACATAATGCTTTTTCAGGGCTAGCTATGACATATGAGTAAGTATCCCGTTCGTAAGCCTGAACAAAAAATGGAAAAGCTTCCTTTGGAACATCTCTATAAGTAAAAAGGCCGAAATGATTTTTATAAGTCTTACTTTTTCTTTTGTTGAATGTCGCATTCGTATAAACAACGACTCTTTCCGGGATTATATTATGAAAAGAAAGTGCGTATTCAAAAGATAGATATGAGGGGCTATAAATATATGAAGTAAGCAAGAATCCATCGGCATTACCATTTGTCTCATATATCCCCCTCACAATTGGAAATAAGATGCCATTGTCTACATCTCTTTTAATCTTGCCATTAATATCAGTAAAATCTATATACTTTTCTTTAAGATTTAATATCGTTATAATCATATTATTTCCTCCACTTAATTGTATTATATAACATTATTTGGAGATAATCAATAATCTGTATGAATTCCTGAGTCAATAAGTTCTGCATGTATATTTGTTTATACTGAGTACTGGTTTTTAATATCAGTTCAATTTCAGTCGCGTATTGAATTGACATTTTAGGCAAGAACTTGCATTGTTATTCAATACAATACAGGTACGCATAGACTAAAAAGAAGCATTTAGCTCTATTTTTAGGGACTAGATGCTTCTAGTTCTATTGTATGAATGGCTTTGTTAAGCTGTTTTTAAAGATAGAAATGATACAGTTTCAACGTGCGTGGTTTTACTCCCATTGCTCGAAAATAGGCTGTAAAATGTGGGCGAGTAACGTATTTTGGGACAAAATATGTTTCGTCAGACAACGTGTAAATATAGGCGTAAACATATTTTCGGCGAATACACATTGCTATTCATCTTCAATGGAAGCAAACCAATCGATGCGGAAGGTCATATTTAGGAAAATGTCGACTATATAAAATCAACTTTGGCAGTCAGCCAATCGATCGCATTGATTACCATAATGCCATCATACGATTGATTCACATCATAGTCCATACAGATGATGATGCGACGATGGAAGTCATTGATCGCCCTCAATGGTTCCAGTTCTCTCTGTAGCGTCTCGGGAGAATGAATAGATTCTGTTACCTGAATATAGAAAATATCATTGCTCGTTCTGGCGATGAAATCGATCTCCTTATCGTCAAATTTGCCGATATTGACATCGAATCCTCTTCTTCTTAGCTCGAGAAAAACAACATTCTCCAAGATGTGACCGCGATCGATATTGCGAAATCCTAATAGGTGGTTGCGTAATCCCAAATCGGTAACATAGTATTTTTCAAGAGACTTCAAATAATCTTTTCCTTTTATATCATATCGATTTACTTTATAAATGGCGTATCCATTTATCATGTAGCCCAAATATGAATCTACTGTCGGCCTCGATACCTTTCTTCCGTTTGATGTCAACGCGTCGCTGATTTTTTTGGATGAAACGATGTTGCCGATGTTGTCGAAAACAAATCGTATCACATCTTCCAAAACGAAAATGTCCGACACTTTATTTTTTGCGATAATATCCTTTTTTAATATGGTGTTATAGATTCCTTCAAGATATTGATTGATTTGATTTTCGTCATTCGAGAGCTGGGCGACGTAAGGAAACGCTCCATATCGGAGATACTTTCTAAATTCGGCATCGAGATTCTGATTGTCGTTTGTAGATTCCAAATATTCATGGAAAGATAAGGGAAGTATTTCAATCGTGACATATCTACCCGACAACAACGTGGCAAGCTCTCCAGACAGCATATATGCATTCGAACCTGTGATATAAAGATCTACATTGTTTAGGATATACAGACTATCCACTACTTTTTGAAACTCAAAGGCGTTTTGAACTTCATCGATGATCACATAATTCTTCTCATTCGCATCAAGTCGTTTCACGATATGGTCATATAGACTTTTATAATGACACAGATGCTCATTATCAATCGACTCCAAATTGATCATGATGATTCGTTCCTTTGGTATTCCTTGTTTAACTAAGTAGTCTGCAAATATCGTGCACAACAAGGTGGATTTTCCCGAGCGTCGAATCCCGGTGATAACTTTAATCACCTGATGATCTTTCCATTGAATCAATTGGTCAAGATATGCGCTTCTTGTTATGAGATTTCCCATTTCATTTCACCTCAACACTACAATACAACAAAAAGCAGCGAAAATCAATACTTTTGTAAATATATTTTCATATATATATAATTTTTCATATTTATGTAAACCTATATTCAATTATAAACACAAGTATTGATTTGGAGTGGCTGGGTCTCATCCCACCTATACATATGGTACTACAACCCACTCATTAATATCCATGCCAATCACAAGGCCGTTTTGCTAATTGACGTGTTTTTGCTTTGCTATTTGTGGTATTTTATAAGCAACAAAGACGTTTTCGAAAAATGACGTACTTTTGAAACCCTAGGCCCACTGGCAACAGGAACTTAGCGTAGTAAAAAGTACGATAAAGTGATGCATTATCGAGTCGTCATTATCAAAGTTTTTTAAACAAATATGTTTGCACTAACAATTGAAATGACATTATTCATTGCTTTTTACCCCTAAAATATGTTCGCTCAATGGGCGAAAAAATCACTTATAGAGAAAAAAGCTATCAGGACCGTGAAAACAGTCATCTGATAGCCTTGAGTGATTAATATGAATTAAAATGATTAATCCGTTACTAGGTAAACGATGGTAAACAAGGTCATTTAAGCGAAAGCAATGATACAGTTTCGACGTGATACGTCTGGCAAAACATATCAACGGGTTGAACTCTTTTTAAAGTATATCTAATCGAAACGAGTTTTTGTAAATCCCTTGCTAAAGTGTGTGGATCACAGGAAATATAAACAATTTTTTTTGGCTTTATCCGTTCAATTGCATTGATCATTTCTTGGTCCACCCCAGCTCGTGGAGGATCAAGAAATAATATATCCGGGATAATTCCTTCATCAGCAATTTGGTTAATAAAATGAGTCGCATCGTCTTCATAAAAACGAATATTTTTTATTTGGTTGATTCGGGCATTTAGAATGGCATTTTTTACAGAAGCCTTGTTAATCTCAACGGCATAAACCTGTTTAACTGAATCAGCTAAAATGATGCCAATAGTTCCGACCCCAGCAAAGGCATCCACAACAATGTCACTTGGGTTAGGTTTGGCCAACTCAATGGCTTTTTGGTAAAGAATTTTCGTTTGCTTGGCATTTACTTGATAAAATGTTTTAGCAGAAATAATAAATTTTTTATCAAATATTTCGTCTTCAATTGTTCCTTTTCCATAAATAATGCGTTCATATTCACCTAGTACCACTGAAGTCTTTCGATCATTGATGTTTTGAACAATCGAAGTAATTTCCGGATGAGCTTTTCTAAGATCAGTAACGAAATTATTTCGCCCTGGAAACGTTTCCGTTACTGTGACTAAAATAACCAAAATCTGTTTGGTTATTTCACTTCGTTTAATCATTATATGGCGGATAAGGCCTGTGCTTTTATCCTCGATAAACGGTTTGATCTTGTGTTTCGTCATTAGTTCTTTACATGAACGAATTATGGCATTCGCAGTTTCGTCTTGAATTGAACAATCATCAACATTAATAATTTTATGAGTGTTTTCCTCATAAAAACCAGCCATGATTTTGCGACCTTTTTCGGATATGACCATCTGAATTTTATTGCGATAATGAAACGGTTCTTTCATACCTATGCATGGCAAAACTATTTCTGGGTCCATATTATAATTTTGTATGCAATCTTTGACTGTTTTAGTCTTTATATCCAATTGCATCTGATAATCGCAATGTTGCAAATGACAACCGCCACATTCGGTATATCTTGGACATTTTGGCTTAACACGTTGCGAAGAAGAACTAACAATTTTTATGACTTTTCCATAGCCGTTTTCTGTTAATTCGATTTCCGCTTCCTCGTTTGGCAAAAGATTCGGAACTAGATGTTTCCGATTGTTAGCAGTAATGATGCCATTGCCCATAGAATTGATGCCTTCGCATTTGTATGTAATTTGTGACATGTTTCCACCATCTTCCTCATATTATTATATCTTATACATGGATTATTTCATAGAATATCACAAAAATGTGATATAATAATTTGCGAAAACTTTTGGAGGGCTATCATGCGAAAAAGACTGTTCATCTTGTTAATAATAAGTATATCTGTATTAGGTGGTTGTGATTTCTTGTTTTCGACCGATGTCACGACGACACCGACTATGTCCTCCACTGACTTTACAACTACAAGCGAAAATATCGATTCAACGACGAGCTATCATGATATTACTACGATAAATTCGACAATTATTACTACCGCGCCTACAACTGTAGCGCCAACGACGGAAGCGACAACGGCCATTCCCACAACGGTACCCACCACTGTCCCGACCACAGTTACGACAACTACTGTAACGACAGCACCGGTCGTTTTATCTGATTATGACACTATTCAGGATCAGCTTAGTGGAATTGGCATTCCCTCAACCGGTAATATCAAAGTTTTAGTTTTTGCCGTCGATTTTCCGGATTACACTGCTACAACTGCGGGGGTGACACTTTCAGACATTGATACAGCATTCAATGGTGAAACCGCGGAAACCGCCTACGAATCTTTATCAAGCTATTATTTTAAAAGTTCCTTTGCCCAACTAACTTTAACCGCAGATATATATGGTTTTTACCGCGCGCCACACAATCGCTCCTATTATGAAGA
>JAQWBC010000072.1 GCA_028707415.1 Candidatus Izemoplasmatales bacterium | reverse complement strand
GCAAGTCCCATTCCCAATGACGAACTCCGTTTTTTCCCAACCCCGATAAATGAGCAAATCCCTAAAAATTGCGTCAGTAAGACGTTTTCAACGAAGAAAGCCGCAAAAGCAATCGCTACTAACTCAGCCATTATTTGCTCACCTCCTTCGTTGCTTTATCTTTTTTACCATTTTGAATCGCAGCAATCGCTGCCAAGATAAATCCAAGCGTGAAAAACGCTCCCACCGGCTGTAAGAACATATCAATTGGTTCAATACCAAGAAAATCAAACATAAAAGTCAAATCAAGTTTCACGTTACCCCAGATTGTAATCGTACCCGCTCCAAAAACCTCGCGAATAAGACTAATTATCATAATAGCTCCCGTATATCCGATAGCCATGCCGGCACCATCAACAATAGATTCAAGAGGTTTATGATCCCCAGCATATGCTTCGGCTCGTCCAAAAATAATACAATTAACCACAATCAAAGGAATGAAAACACCTAATGTTTCAAACAAATCCGGCAAAAAAGCTTCCATTACCATTTCCACAATTACAACTAAAGAAGCTATTAAAACAATATATACCGGAATCCGGACTGGCATGACTTTTTCTCTAATTTTAGGATTGACTGTAACAAGTGAAACTAATAAGTTTGAAAAAACAAGAACGAAAAAGACCGCGATTCCCATACCAATTGCGTTTTCAATCGACTTAGTAATAGCAAGTGCCGGACAAGTTCCTAAGACCGAAATAAGTAATGGATTTTCTTTGATGAAACCTTTGAAAAAATTCTCTTTAACGGTCATCAGTTATCACCTCCGAAATCGAGTGTCGCCTGAATCGCTACCATATCAAAACAAAGAAGTATTGCATCACAGGTTACCGATGTTCCGGCTTTAGCTTCAAATAGACTTGTATCCGGCAAAACAGCTCCGACCATATTGAAGTCATGAGTTTCAATTGTATCTTTACCATAACCCGCCGACTCTTGGTGAGAAACAACCATATAAGCGATGACGGTTCTGTTTTCATCGACCGCTATCAGCATGTTCAAACCTTCGGAAAAGCCAGTCGTTGTCACGCTGTAAACCCGAATAGACGGATCAGTTTCAGCATTAGGAGTCAATAGATAAACCGTATCGATATTCTCCGAAAGTGATGAATCCGTAATTGTATAAAGGGACAGATCAATTCCTAAATCGCTTAATGCAGCATATTTTTTTGCTTGCTCATTTTGAAGAATAATGGGTGCGGTTAAATAATTAACGACAGAAAGCGCTATTCCACAAATGACACCTAAAATTAATAATACCAATCCGGAAGTCAATCCTTGTTTCATTTTATTCATCTCCCGTTAAAGTACTGATAAAGTTGTCCAATAGGTAAATCAACTGTTTCATAGCATTTGATGTAATTGTCGCATCAGCGACTCCATCGACGACGATATTTCCATCATCCAAATACTGATTTATCAAATTGTATTCAACTTCAGGAGCTGGTCCCCCAGCATAATCACCATATTCATTTTCATCATAAGTTTCAGAAGAAGTAATAACGGGAATTCCCTCGATACCATCAAGGGTTGCATTTAAGGTAATAGTGACTACAATAGGTGTCGATTTAAAACCCTTAGCATTCATCACTAAAACCCTGGTATCGACGTTATAACTGACGAACCAGCTTTTATTAGACACTAATCCACTGGCAGAAGCTATCGTTTTCAAAACAGTTTGTTCATCGATTGTTAGTGTGACACCATCGCCAACGATGCCAACGTAATCATATGTTCGCGACAAGTATACTGAGACAGCGGTATTATCTTCTCCATGAATAACGTCAGCGATAAAGACCGCATTAGCAAATGTATCCGGATTATAGTTATATGTCATACTGACGATAGTAATATTGGTTGTGGGAATCTCAAAACCATACTCAACCGCATATACTTCGCGAGCATAAAGCAAGCCGATTTCAAACCCCTTACTCGACTCGGTCGCTTCTGCGACCGCATCGATTTCGATCGACAGCGTATCAAATTGAAAATTTTCAAACTGTGTAAACCAAGTATCAGTAAGTGTACTATATATCGTTTGTGTTTCCGCATTCGCAATAACAACAACTCCAATACAAGTATCGGTAGCGATATCAATGGCAAAAGCAATGTTGAGCCCATCTTCGTGACCTTTAGAGCTAACAACATAGACAACACCAATTTCCACATCGCCATTATATATGTGATAACTGTCAATGATTGATGGCGAGAATTCGCCTCGATCTCCCGAGAGATTGTAGGTTTTATCAACTGTTTCTGATGTATATTTCTCCACTTTGGTTCCTTGAGCGAACAAAGCCAAATATGATGCCACCCGCGCTGCTTCTTGTTCGGCTTCTAATCGCGATAGTTCAGCCTCGGCAACTAATACTGCATGTTGATTGGTTACATAACGGCTATAGATTCCACCGATGGCAAATATTCCAATCAAAATTGCGATTAATCCCATTAGCAATCCGTAATTCTTAAAAAATATTTTCATAATCAGTTCCACCCCCCAATATACAAAGGCAGTCCAATGCTGGCTGAATAAATGGAATTTGCTTTTATCAAAGCATAGGTAGCAATGGCAATAATTAAAATAGCTAAAATAATGATTTTAATAATTGTCTTTTTTGTCACACCTTGGGTTCTAATGACACTAGTCCATTTATCGATTGGCATCGTAAAGATATTCATAAAGATAATCGATGTGGCAACCCCTTCAGGATATTGACCGATAAAACGGAACAGAACCGTGAAGACCCCGAGGAATAGAGCAAAGACAATTTTCCCAAGCGGATTCTTCGGAGTTGTTACCGGTTCAGTAGCCATAAAAACAGCTCCGAACATTAATCCACCTGATAAAATACTAAACGTCGGAAACCAAATTCCTGCCTGACCATTAAAAATGCCGATTAGCCAAGACAGTCCAAATACCGTTCCGATATAGATAACCGGTACGAACCATTTGATTACTTTTCGTGCCGACAACCACACGAAAGAAATGATACAAGCAAGTGCACTCGTTTCTGCTAATGCTCCTGGTATAGTTCCTATAAAAAAGTTCCATAATGATCCATAAGGCGCCACCAGAGTCTGGTAGGACAAAAGATTCGTGGTGGATAAAGTGCTTAAAGGTGTTGCTCCAGCAATTGCATCAATAAGAACTTCGGAACCATTGAGAACACCGCCAGCCTTATTAATGACTCCCATCAAAGTAAAAGCAATCGCCACATAGCCAATTAAAGCCGGATTGAAGATGTTATAGCCAAAACCACCGAACAATAATTTTGTTACAAAAGTCGCCATAATACATCCGAAGATTAGAACCCAAATCGGCGTATATAATGGCAAAATCATGGCCAATAAAATACCAGGAATCATAGCATATGATAATTGTAATTTTTTCATCATTACTTTCAACGTTCGCACTTCTTTGTCAGTAATAATAAAGAATAATCCTTCAATTACCATCGAAATTAGTCCGCCAAGCATAATAAAGATTATCGGATAGAACATTTCTAACAATGTTGCATTACCTTCAACATATACTTTGATACCGTTCTTATACCAAGCAAACAAGATTAGGGGGATTAAGCCTATCAAAAAATCGCGCATGATGACTTGAGTGCCATAGGTTAAATCATCAGTCTTCCGTAAAAACGGTGCCTTTCCGTTAGCAAATCTAGCCATATTATGCCCCCTTTCTCAGTAATTCTTTAGCCCTTGCAACATAATCGGCAATTTCAATATGAGATGGACAAACATAAGAACATAGTCCACATTGCATACATTTTTGCGCATTTAGTTCCTTTATCGCTTTCGTATCTTTGCTTTCAAATGCGCGTTGGATTTCGGTGGGAGTAAGATATACTGGACAAAGATCGGCACATTTTCCGCACCCAAGGCAAGCTGGGTGTTTTAATTCTTCAGGCATTGGTTTGACAATCACTGATCCCAATGTATCATTGACAATCAAATCGTCGATAAGAATTGCCCGCCCCGTCATTGGTCCACCAGCAATATACCAAGCTTTTGTCGGATCGAGTCCTTCAATGTATCCGCCAGCTAATAAGATTAGTTCTTTAACTAAAGTTCCTAGAGGAACGTAAAAGTTTTGTGGGTTTTTGATTCCTTCTCCGGAAATCGTTATCACTCGAGAAATCAAAGGAATATTCTTTTCGACAACATCCGCAAAAACAATAGCTGTCGCCGAATTATCAACGATAGCCCCTGCTTCTGCTGGTAATCCCGAGTAAGATTTCTTAGTGATTTTCTGAACAATATACTTTTCCCAGCCAGCTGGATAAATATCCTTAACCTCGTATAATTCAATGCCAGGATAATTAAGTAGCAGGGGTTCCAAACTTTCCTTAATATGCGTGTTGTATGCTTTAAAAGCCACAACGCCTTTTTTGGCATCGGCCGCTCTCATAAAATAGGATAATCCCTTGAGTAACTTTTCGGGATAGGAATTAATAAGCATATAATCACAAGTTAGGTAGGGTTCACATTCCACAGCATTGATAATTACAACATCAATCGGACACTTCGCTTGATATTTGATGTAGGTTGGGAATCCCGCACCTCCAAGACCGGAAAGTCCTGCTTGTTGCATTTTTATGACTAAATCATTTCGTGACAATAGCGAAACATCGGTTTGCACATGAATGCTTTCGTCCATCCGATTTTGAAAGTCATTTTGAATCTCAATTGCTTCTACCATCCGTCCCGATGCGTGCCATACTTTTTTAATCGCTGTCACAGTTCCACTCACCGAAGCATGAATCGGCATCGCTCCAAAGCCTTCTCTTAATGCCACTGTTTGTCCAATCGCCACTTTATCTCCGATTTCAACAATTCGTTTCAGAGGTGATGCTTGTTGAAGCAGGGGAATGTATACAAAGGGTGGATTTAAATATTCATGCATTGGTAACGTTTTGGACATGGTTTTTTTACCATCAATCCAAATTCCTTTTGCTTTGTGTATAATCATAGAATGCTGTTCCTCCTCATCTTTTCATCTAGTCTAAAAACCATGTGATATTATATCACATCATATCTACATAAGAAATATCTTAGTATAAGAAAGTATCGCATCGATTACTGCTGTCGATTGATGGTTTTTAGAAGTTGGTCCAGCTCTTCTTTAACCAAATAACGGTACTCTCCTGATGGCAAACTATCTAATTTGATATTCATAATTCGGATGCGTTTCAAGGTTAAAACATGGAAACCCATTGCTTGCGTCATCCGACGGATTTGCCGATTCAGCCCTTGTGTTAGAACAATTGCCAACTGCCTTTTATCTAGTTGTGTAACTTTGCATGGTTTGGTGATCGCGTATTCATGACGGGCTGGATTATATATTTTTACTCCTGTCATCATCGCAGACAAAAATTCGGCGGTAATATCGTTGTCAAGATCAACGATATATTCTTTGTCATGTTCGTTTTCGCTTCTTAGTATTTCGTTGACAATCATCCCATCATTAGTTAAAAGAATTAACCCTGAAGAGTCTTTATCTAACCGTCCAATCGGAAAAATTCGCTCCGGAAAATGAAGAAAATCAACTATATTTTTCGATTTTGCCTGATCAGTAGTCGATTCAATGCCCACGGGCTTGTTAAATGCTAAATAGATGGCTTTGGGTCGTTTTCGGATTGATTTTCCATCAATAGAAATCGCATCATCATCGCCAACATCGGTTCCTATCTGGGCGAATTGTCCGTTAATCATGACACGTCCATTTTGAATCAAACGATCCGCTTCTCGCCTGGAACAAAATCCCGTCGAACTGATATAGACATTAATTCTCATAATTAAGTCCGTCCATTCATTAAAAGTCTCATAATTTCTGTATCGCGTTCTTTCCAGGGA
>JAQWBC010000071.1 GCA_028707415.1 Candidatus Izemoplasmatales bacterium | reverse complement strand
AACAGTTGGGTATTTTTGGCGGACACGTCGCCTTTGGCGATCCACGCCGCTTTTGAAACTTCCGGAGTATTGAAGTGATTGATCTTGGCGTCGATGTTGAAGCAGAAACAATTGTCGAAGCCGTCAGAATTCATCATCCAAATCTTGTTTGCTTGTCAGCCTTGTTAACAACAACGATGATGAACCAAAAAATAATCATTGATGCTTTAATTAAATCAGGGCTTCGAAATCAGGTAAAAGTCATGGTTGGTGGCGCTCCTGTTACACAAGGGTTTGCCGATGAAATCGGCGCGGATGCATATTCACCTGATGCAGCGTCGGCTTCAGAAGCCGCTTTGGCTTTTCTTAGAAATTAGGTATTATTATGAAAAAAATCGAAGCATATAAAGACAATCTCGAATTAACAATTTCGAAATCAAAAAAAATGTATGATGATGCAGTCGCCGGGTTGGGCGGAAATGTATCTTTTCGGGCTTTACCGCCATCAGATATCGCCATCTATAACGAATTTGACTTGACAAAGTATAACTATGAAACTGATCTTGATGAATATGCCGAGCATCTGCTTGCCGGTTTAGAAAAATCGTTTGCTGCCAGGAAGGCAATTAATGATAATTTTTTCCCGGCAATTGCGCCGATTCTCGGTATTGGTGATTACTCAGCTTTCATTACAGGGGAAATAATATTCCGTAAGGATACTAGCTGGTCAACGCCTTGCTTAAAACAAATTGATGATTTCCGAAATCTTCCTCCTTTGGGAACATCCAAATGGTACCGGAAATTTATGGAGATTTCCGATATTTTGCTAAGAAAAACACAAGGAACGGGAATTCCCTTTATGCGTGGTTTTTTTTCTCCACTCGATTTAGCCCACGCTTTGCGGGGTGAAAGCATTTATTACGATTTTTATGATGAACCCGAAAAAGTTCACGAATTACTTGATTATTGTGCCGAGGCAACCATCAAGTTTGCCGAGGATATTTATGCTCTTAATCGTAAATATAATAAAAATACTAAGTATGGCACTTGGTATACAGAAGGCAAAATCAACATGAGCGAAGATATCGCTTGCATGATTTCAGGTGCGGCATATAACGAGTTCTGTGCTCCACATACTCAAAAAGTAATTGATCATTTTGGTGTTGGGTATATGCATTGTCATTCACGAGCCATGTATCTTGTTAAGGAAATATGCAGCCTCCATAACGTTGCGCATCTATGGTTGGCAACAGACCCCAACCAGCCACGACCGATTGACCATATTGAGCAGTTGGTTAAGGATGCTAATGGAGTAGCTGTGGCAATCGATTGTGACACTTTTGCGGAAATTGAACAGCATTATTCCGAAATGAAAAAAGGAAATTTTTCTATCTGTTTACCAGTCAAATCGATTGAAGAAGGAATCAAATATACCACCCTTTTTGAACGTCTAGATAAATAAAAGCCGAAGATGAAACGAGGGGACGACATGAAAAAAGCGTTACTTTGTTTGTTGGTAATTTTATTTGGTTTTACCGTTTTTTCAATAACACCGATTAAAGTGGAAGCTGCTAGTGATAGCGTCGTCCACGTTTGGTTTTCGCAATACTCCCAAGAAAATGATGCAATGATTGCGATTGCCAATCAATTCACAAATGAGACCGGGATTGCCGTGGAAGTTGTTCCGAGAATCAATGTATTTAATGCTGCTAACGATTTAGTAAACAATGCTGAATTAGACGATCGACCGGATATTGTCTTTATGCAAGCTCCCGATATTGGCGGTCTGATTGCTTCTGGGTATCTAGAGTCGTTAACCGCTTTTATCGATGAAGACATAACGAGCCGGTTCTCTGAAGTTGCTTTTGATGCTTTTTCGTATAATGGTAATATCTATGGCGTAGGTTATTCAATTGACACCTATGGTCTTTTATATAACAAAGATTTAATTAGTGAAGATGATTTACCAACAACATGGGAAGAGTATTTTACTACCGGCGAGGCTTTAACTATCAGCAATGATGAAGGTGAAGTAATCCAGTGGGGAATATTGATGAATTCCCGTGATATGTGGTTTAACTACCCAATTATCAAAGAGTTTGGCGGTTATTATTACGGACAATTTTCAAACGGTGATTATAACCCTTACGATATCGGCCTTGATAACGAGGGCATGGTTAATTATGTTACCAAAGTCAAGGAGCTTAAGGCTAAAAATTTAGTTTTGACAAATAAAATTCAAGGTGAGAGTGAAATCGTATCCCGGTTTGCTAACGGCAAAGTCGCGATGATGATATATGGATTGTGGTATGCAAGCGTCTTCAAACAAAAAAATTTAAATTATGGAATTGCTTCACTTCCTGACCAAACCGATAATACAACATCGTTAGCGCTCACGACTGTTCAAGGATTTGTTGTTAACAAATTCACTGACAATCTCGCCGAAACGCTTCAATTTCTCGAATATATTCTTCGGGATGATAATCAACAATTATTAATTGAAGGCGGAAATAATAACGCTGAAAAAATCGGAACGAGAAATCCAGCAAATTACGCAGTCATCGCAAGCGAATACATTCAATCTGATGATATATTAGCTTCATTAAGTGGTCTTAATAGTGAATGTGAACCATTCCCTAATATTCCTGAAGGCACCATTTGGTACAATTATACAACAACTGTATTTCAATCAATTTTTTTCGGAACTTCGGATGATCAAGAAGTTGATGTACAAGCAAAACTTTCGGAACTAGTCGAAGCAATTCGTTCGGACGTAGCTTTAATGAACTATCAAGCAGAACGAATTGACATTCCTTCTTGGATATGGGCTGTTGTCATAGTTGCCCTAATTGTTGGAATTGCGGCTTACTTAATTATCAAAAAATTCGTAATCAAAAAAAAGAAAACCCATTATGAACGGATATCTTGGAAGGAAACTTTTATTGCTTGGCTTTTAATGGTTCCTTTGCTAATTCTATTGATCGTTTTCTATGTTTATCCGATTATTCATAATATCTACTTGTCTCTCACTGATTATTCCGGCATTAACCTCCGTGATTATGGTCTGATTGGATTTGCAAATTATAAGGACATCTTTGTGGCTGGAATTGACGGATTAGCTTCAATGACGGTTTGGACGGTTGTTTTTGCGGCTTGTGTCGTTATTATTTCGTTTGTATTGGGAACTGTTTTGGCTTCGGTGTTAAACAAGGTTAATTTTCACGTTGCAAAAATATACCGAATAATCTTCATTCTTCCTTGGGTTATTCCCACTGTCATTACGCTTTTGATGTGGCAAGGACTTTTAGAGACTGATAACGGTTTAATCAATCAAATCCTCGGTTTGATTGGTATTCCCAACATCCCTTGGCTCTCAGATCCATTTATTGCCAAGATTTCGACGATTATGGTAATGGTCTGGTTTTCGTTCCCATATTTCATGGTTATTGCCACTGGGCATTTAAAGGCAATTCCAAAAGATTATTTCGAAGCCGCCAAAGTCGACGGGGCAAGTGCAATTCATATCTTTTTTACGATTACGCTTCCTTTGGTATTCCGAGCTTTAATCCCAACTTTGATAATGTCCTTTATTATGCAATTCAATCAATTCGGTGTGTATATTTTAACACAAGGCGGACCAGCATCAGATGTGATTGGTGCTCCGGGCGCCACTGATTTGCTGATTACCTATGTTTTCAATACAGCCTTTAATACCAACCGATATGCTGTTGCGGCTGCCTACTCAGTCATCATCTTTGTGTTCGTGGCTCTCTTCTCTTTAATTGCGATGCGAATCGGTAGAAAGGTATCGGAGGATTAAACTATGAAAACGATTCGGAAGAGTTCGCGAAAAGATCGGGCAATCCAAGTTTTAATTCATTGTCTGTTATTATCGCTTGTCGTCATCACATTAATTCCCTTTGCATATATTATTTTGATGGCTTTTGGCAAAGATGTTGTCGGAACTGCTACGACGATTCCCACAGAATATTCCTTCGACAACTTCGCTCGTTTATTTACGGAGACTAATTTTGTCGATTGGATAAAAAATTCAATCATTATCAGTTTAATAACCATGGTTTTAAGTGTTCTTTTTGTAAGTGTATCAGTTTACGTTTTTTCGCGATTACGGTTTCTCGGAAAACGGAAATTATTTAATTTTATTTTGTTAGTTCAAATATTCCCATTGATGCTATCCATGGTTTCTATCTTCCGAATATTTGTTATGCTTGGGTTACTTAATGATCTTAAAGGATTAATTATCATCAATGCTACCGTTTCTTCTGCGGGACTGGTACTACTTGCCAAAGGCTATTTTGATACAATCCCCTATGAACTTGATGAAGCAGCAATGGTGGACGGGGCGACAAAATTTCAGACGCTTGTAAAGATTATATTGCCTCTGGCAAAGCCAATGTTAGCAGTCGTTGCAATTCAGAGTTTCGTCATTGCATATAATGAGTATGCAATCGCCTCGACAATCATGACTCAAGGATTGGATGGTATGCCACTTGCAGTTGGTCTTCAAAGCATGATTGTTGGTCAATATGGAACCAATTGGAGCCTATATTGTGCGGCATCGGTTCTCGGCTCGATTCCAATGATTGTCTTGTTTTATTCAATGCAGAAGTATTTTATCGGTGGTCTTACCGAAGGCTCGGTAAAAATGTAAAGGAGCATCTCTTCATGGAAAAAGCAGCGATTGTTCATATTCCAGAAAATGTTTTTGCTTACCCTGTTTCTGAAGACACATTAAACATTCGCCTGAAAGCAAAAAAGGGTGATATTGTTCATGTGGATATTTTATATAAAAATCTTTATGATCACACTGAAGCATTTGATATAAAAAAAATGGATATGATCCTAAGTGATGAAGAAACCGATTTATTCGAAACTTCGATTCGGGTTTCGGAAAAACATTTTAAATATTATTTTCGACTTACTATCAAAACCCAAATACTCAACTTTACCGCTGATGGATATATCGATATTCCAACGGAAACCAATTGCTTTTATTATCCAATGATTAATCCAGATGATCAGCTTTCACTACCAAAATGGGCGGAAGGAGAAATCATTTATCAATTATTAGTTGATCGCTTTCTTGATGGGAATTCTGCTAATAATCCTGCGAATGTCAAATCGGTTTCGGAGTCACCTGACCGCAACACTTATTATGGCGGGGATTTTGAGGGGATTATTCAAAAACTGGATTATATAAAAAGTTACGGTGCCAAAGTGATTTATCTGTCACCCGTGTTTAAATCTCCTTCTTATCATAAATACGATATTTCTGACTATTATGAAATTGAAGCCATATATGGGGGAAGCACCGGCTTAAAGAAACTTGTGAATTACGCCCATGACGCGGGAATGAGAATCATTTTGGATGGAGTGTTCAATCATTGCTCATACCAGAATCCGTTGTTTCAAGATTTACTTACGCATCAACAAAAGTCACGATACTGTAATTGGTTTGAACCATATAGTTTTCCCGTAAGCATCGAAAAAGGCAATTACAATAATTTTGCCAATCTCGTTCCGGAGATGCCTAGATTTAATACCGCTAACCCAGAAGTCATTGAGTACTTGTCGGAATCGGCTTTATATTGGACGAAAGAATTAGGAATTGATGGTTGGCGCCTTGATGTCGCTGACGAAGTGTCTTCTGCATTCTGGTGTCGATTTCATGACAAATTAAAAGCTTTTAATCCCGATCTTTTAATTATCGGGGAAATCTGGAGTTATGCGGGGAGGTGGACATTAGGCAATCAGCTTGATACCGTGACAAACTATAAGTATCGCAAATGGTTATTGGATTTCGTAGCAAATCGAATCGACTCATCCACCTTCTTTGCAAAAATAGCTGGGATTAAAATGCTTTACAAAACGCCCGTTCACAACTATTTAATCAATTTGATTGGAAGCCATGATACAGAACGAGCCTATCGAACTATTGGTAATCA
>JAQWBC010000070.1 GCA_028707415.1 Candidatus Izemoplasmatales bacterium | reverse complement strand
GTTATTCTCGCACTAGAGACAATGGCAGGTAAAGGGACTGAACTAGGAAGTAACTTTAGTGAATTGCGGATGATACTCAATGGAATTCATGACCAAAATCGAATTGGAGTCTGTTTTGATACTTGCCACGCTCACGATGCAGGGTACGATGTTGCTCATGATTTTACTGGTGTCATGGCCGAATTTAATCGAATTATTGGTGATGATTGGATAAAAGTAATTCATGTGAACGACTCAAAAAACGTAAGAGGATCTCACAAAGATCGTCACGCTAATATCGGTTTTGGCCATATTGGCTTCACGGCTTTACACCAAGTTGTATGTAATCCACAATTTCAAAATATCCCAAAAATATTGGAAACTCCTTATGTCATAAATGAAGCCAATAATCACAACTTATATCCTCCTTACAAATATGAAATTCAGATGTTGAGCACTGGCCGCTTTAATCCTGATATGATAAAGTTAATCCAATCGGATTCGATTTGTGATAAGGGAGATTGAAAAGATGCTGAATGTAGTTTTGTACGCTCCAGAGATTCCCCAAAATACTGGTAATATCATGCGAACTTGTGCAGGAACAAATACCTTCCTCCATTTGATCGAGCCATTAGGCTTTAAACTTGATCCTAAGTATTTAAAGCGAAGCGGTGTTAATTATCTTGAACATGCACACTATCGAGTATATAAGTCCTGGGACGAGTTCAAAGAATACAACCCGGGAGTGTATGTGTTTGCGACTAGATATGGGCAAAAGAGTCCTGATATGATGAATTTTACTATACCCAATGTCGATTACTACTTAATATTTGGAAAAGAATCTACCGGGATACCTAAAAATATCCTTAAGCAGTACCTCGATACTTGTGTTCGCTTACCGATGAATGATAAAATTAGAAGCCTTAATTTAGCAAATTGTGTTTGCGCAGTATTGTATGAAGCTTTAAGACAACGCGGATATGACAATCTTTATCGCGCCGAGCCGGATACACTAAAAGGCAACGATTGGTTAATTAAAGATGAATAATGTGAAAAATCAGTAAAAATTGCAATGATGCATCTCCAATAGGCTATCATAAAGATAGATTTAAGGAGGTCAATCATGTTCGATTTTTTAACATCAAAGACATCTAATTGTGCAATCAAAAAGACCATTGGAAAACTAAGACTTTTTATGGATAAGAATGACCGCTACCATTTATTTTCCGCAGAAACACAAATTTTATCGGAAGCTGTCAATCATCCAAACACTCCCCTTTTTTCGATTATTTCTCATCTTCATGACAATATTGATGATCAAATTACAAAAACCATGTTTCAAAATGCAGTCATTCACGTTATTAATGAAAAAAACCGTAATTGTCTTGCTTTACGAAACTTAAATTCACAAAATTGGAAAAAGGCTGAGAGTCAAATTGATAATAAAACGATTTTATATCATCTAAATTACTATTCTGGATTTGACTTTTTAGCAGTATCTACCGTTCACGCCGATAAAATTTTTGTAATGTCTTTAAATATTGATGATTGGAATTTTGATTTCATGATTGATGCAATTGCCTGCCCTAATTTTGCATTTTCGATTCTATATGAATCAGAGAAGGCAGACCGCATACATCAAGCGCTTTCACAAGCTAGACTGATTGAGATCATGGTTGGCATCGAAGCTGACAATCATTCGGATTTTGTCTCAGATGAAACAAAAAAGGCGATGGCTGATGGTGGTTGTTTGTTCTTTTTCCACGCTGATCAAGATGGATCCGATTTAGCTTTAAACAACAAAACGGTGAGAATCGATTCACCAATACCAATCGTGGAGATCATTCGCAACTAAACTAGTCGAGGCAGAAAAATCTGCTTCTTTTTTTTGTACAACTCTTTTTGTATTCCGCTAAATGCCTTTTATTCCCTGAAGCATAATGATATAATATTAATAAGTCGGAATATAAGGACTGATATCTATGAAGCTCATTATCGGCAATCTTGTGACCATTCAAGGATACAAACACGATCACACATTGCATCGGATTTGGCAAGAATCAAAAGTGCTCGATGATAATGAAGAATACATTGTTGTTGCCAATAAACGCACCAAAGTCATTGAAGCTAATGGTCGTTTCTGGTTTACGAAAGAACCATCGGTTACTTTTTTCTATAAACAGCATTGGTACAATGTTATCGGAATTATCAAACCAACAGGCATTACTTATTATTGTAACCTATGTTCCCCGATTCTTGTTGACGACGAGGCATTAAAATACATTGACTATGATCTTGATGTCAAGGTCTCAGAAGATCGCAAAATTTTATTGATGGATCATAACGAATACCTTAGGCATATAAAGCAAATGGATTATCCCAGTGAATTATGCCAAATACTAGAAGCAGAATTAGCTTATTTACAAAATCAAATTAAAACTGGTATGGATCCATTCGTTTCCGAAACAATCACAAATTGGTATCAAAAGTACTTACAATTATAGGAGGAAAATAAAATGTTACGTGATCCAAGATTACAAAAATTAGCCGCAACTTTAATCAATTATTCGGTGAATATGCAGCCAAATGAAACAGTAATGATTTACTCTACGATCAAAGCTAAGCCACTACTATTAGAACTTGTGAAAGCGATTAGAGCCAAAAACGGTAACCCAATTGTGGAACTATCCGATGATGAAATCACTCGTGAGTTGGCTTTAACAACTTCAGACAAATCACTTGACCGCAATTTTCGTTGGTTAGATTGGAAACTTGATGATATTGACTGCATCATCCATATTCGAGCTTCAGAATCTGATTATACAAGTGCCGATGTGCCCATCGACATTAAACAAAAAACCGCCAATAAAATGAGCCCGTTGACTTCAAAACGTCTCGGAAAAAAATGGGTATTATTAAACTATCCAACCGAAGGCCGAGCACACAAAGCGAAGATGAGCTATGAGACATTCTTCGATTACATAATCGATGTTTCTAATGTCGATTACTCGAAAATGAATGAAGCATTTAAGCCGCTCAAAAAACTTATGGAAGCCACTGATAACGTCAGAATCGTTGGGAAAAATACCGATATTGCTTTTTCCATCAAAAATATGCCTTCAATCCCTTGTGCTGGTGAATATAATATTCCCGATGGAGAAATTTTTAGTGCTCCCGTAAAAAACTCAGTCAACGGTACGATTACATATAATGCTCCATCTCCGCAAAGTGGTACGATTTTCAATAATGTATCGCTGACTTTTGCAAATGGAAAAATCATCAAAGCAACTGCTAGCAATGATCAAAAACTACTTGATTCCATATTTGATACTGATGAAGGAGCTCGCTATGTTGGCGAATTCGCTATCGGTGTCAATCCCCTAGTCAATACCCCGATGAGCGATACCCTTTTCGATGAAAAAATAGCAGGTTCGATTCACTTCACCCCCGGAAGATGTTACGAAGATTGTCCAAATGGTAATTTTTCGGCTATTCATTGGGATTTAGTTTTAATTCAAACTCCTGAATATGGTGGTGGAGAGATTTATTTTGATGATCGTTTGATTCGAAAAGATGGGCGATTTGTGATTCCAGAATTGTCAGGACTGAACCCAGAGAATCTGAAATAAGCGTAAAAAAAAGCGGCTGAGGGGTTAATTTTCATACACCCATCGGCCGTTTTTATGTTATAATGAATAGCAGGATGTGATATCGATGGAATTGATATACAAAATTAAAAGACCAGTTGCGATAAAAATCTTTCTTCACGAATGCAATGTGCCGGCAAAATTAATCAAAGTTCTTAAGGGCAAACAATTAATCAAAGTAAATAACGAATTCCGTTCCTATCAAGATACCGTCAAGAAAGGCGATACATTACGAGTGACGATTCCTGATGAAGAAATCGACATGACGATTGCACATCAAGATATTCCTTTGGATATTGTTTATGAAGATGAGTATTTTTTGGTTATTAACAAACCTTATGACATGGCGGTCATGGTAACTAAATCGCATATGGAGGGTACACTTTCAAATGCCTTGTGTTATTATTATGACCAACACGAAATTCATAGTAAAGTCCACCTCGTAAATCGCCTCGATAAAGATACCTGTGGCTTATTAATAGTGGCAAAAAACCGATTCATTAAATTTTTACTGAGTGATCATATTAAAACCACCATTGATCGGCAATATTACGCGATTGTCGATGGAATTCTTACCGCTAAATCCGGTACTATCGATTTGCCAATCGGAAAACCCGATGAAGAATCAATGATTCGGGCCGTAATGGAGAATGGTGCCGATGCTGTAACAGAATATAAAGTCATCAAGGAATTTATTCGTTTTAGTCTGTTAAAGATTACACTAGAAACAGGGAGAACACATCAGATTCGCGTCCACATGTCTCACTTTAATTACCCCATTGTCGGCGATCCGTTATATAATCCTCATTTCAAACCCGATGAAAAAATGCTTTTATGTAGTTACCGGGTTGCTTTTAATCACCCGATAACCGGACAACCATTAACCTTCGAAATTGATATGCCAGATAATTTTAAAAGTTTTATGAAGAAATACGGTGCATAAAAAACGCTCTTCCGGTACCAACGGAAAAGCGTTTTTATTATCAGTTATTGAATCAGTGATTTGATGTAATTAGAAATGTCAATCCCCAAATCAGGATAGAAAATGAAGATTACGACAATCGCTAAAATAATCAAATAAAGTAAAACGAACAATTTTTTTCCAGAAACAAATTCCATTCCGACGATGGCCGCAACTGCCAAAGCGGCAAAATCCTTGATAATTAGTAAAATGCCTAAGATTGCTGTGTCTGTTATAAATGAGAATTGTTCATTTGTATACCAAAAAGCAAAGAGAGCAATGGTCAAAAAACCAAAAATCTGACCCAAAACATTCCAAAATTTTTTCACTTTTATCCTCCTAGTGTGATTCTATTTTTATTATAAATTATTGCATTTATGATTACAAGCGGATTTAATGGTTTTTTTTAGTTTTGTACGTATGATAATATTAATTGCAAGGTGTTTCTGATTCCCAAACGGTGGGTCCGTTCCATTCCATGAGATGCATGAACTCCCGGTCCGATTAAACCACCCTGCAAATCTTGGCCACCGCGAAGGGCAGCGGAAACATCAGAGCCATAATAGGGATAAATATCCGCGGCGTAATTAAGTTTATTATCCTGAGCATGTTTAATTAAACGTGATGTCACGTTATAGTCATACGGTCCGCTAGAGTCTTTACAACATACCGAGACCATTTCTTCGGTGCAGGAAAGATCATCACCGATACAACCCATATCCACTGCTATAAATTCATCGACAGTAGGTAGATATGCCGCTCCATGTCCGACTTCTTCATAAGTTGAGATAATAATCTTCAAAGTTTGAACGGGAACAATCTTGTTTTCGGATAGATATTTTATAAAACCAAACAGGATGGCAACACTGATCTTGTCATCAAGAAACCGACTCTTGATAAATCCGGAGTCAGTAATAACCGTTTTCGGATCAAAAAAAATGTAATCACCAGGGGCAATTCCTAGGTTTTTGACATCTTTCGCTGAATGAACGATTTCGTCAATCCGAACATACATTTTTTCTGGAGTGCGTTCAGCAGTACTCGATTCTTTAAAAACATGACTGGCGGGGAAAACTGATAAAAATGTCCCGCTATACTTTTTCCCTTCACGAGTTAAAATAGTGCAGTATTCTCCATCAAGAGTCGGCCATATCGGCCCACCGATGGTAGTAAATTTGACGCTTCCATCAGAAGCAATGCTCCGTACCATCGCTCCTAAAGTATCGACATGCCCAGAAAGTCCTAGCACATAATCAGTCGTTCCTTTGATGGTAATTATTGCGTTCCCTTTTTTTGTTTTCTCAACTAATAGTCCGAATTTCTTCGCTTCTTCGGATATACGGGAAACGACGTTTTGGCAGTA
>JAQWBC010000069.1 GCA_028707415.1 Candidatus Izemoplasmatales bacterium | reverse complement strand
GCAAACGCTTCACATATTCCGACATCAATCAATTGATTAGGATATTTACTTTGAAATTTATACAAGTCTGATCCGGCAATCATTGCCGGAACAATGACGCGAAAATCAGAATTATTCTTTGCATGTTCACATAAATATTCCGCTATAATATTACTCCAAGAATGTTCATTTTCTGCTTTTCCATTCACCGGAATTCCGGTGATAATGTCAAATGGTTTTACGCCATGCCAATGGCCATCGATGTCGTTTTCGGCAAAAGAATAACCTTTTCCTTTTTTGGTAACAACATGAAGAACACAGGGCTTATTTAAGCTTTTTACTATCTGAAGATATTTGATGAGTGTTTTGAAATTATGACCGTCGATGGGACCATAATACTTAAAACCGAAATCATCAAAAATTGTCATATTATTTGCCAAACCGCGAATCATTTTCCCGAACCGTTCTTTCCAGTTCTTTAAGAATTGAGGAATCCGATTTCCTTGTCTAGTGGCTTTTAAATAAGGTTTGGTTGTTCGCATCGAAGTGAGCATTTTCGAAATGGTACCTACATTTTTGGAAATACTCATTTCGTTATCATTCAAGATAATAATCGGGGCTAGATTTTGTCTTTGTCCGAGAAAATTGAGAGCTTCGAATGATAAACCGCTGTTTAACGAACCATCTCCGACCAAGGCAACGTTTTTATAGGTTCCCCGATTCATCTTCCGGACAACTTCAAAACCAGATAAAGCGGCCAATGCTGTCGAACTATGACCGGCTTCCCAAACGTCATGGATTGACTCTTGATGCTTAAGAAAGCCAGAAAGACCGTTGATTTTGCGAAGGGTGGGAAATTCTTTAGCTCTACCCGTCAGAATTTTATGTGTATAACCTTGGTGACCGACATCAAAGATAAGTCGGTCTTTTGGGCTTTCAAAAACATAATGTAAAGCAATGGTCAATTCAATCACACCTAAATTCGAAGATAAATGACCTCCGGTCTTAGCTACATTTTCAATCAAAAAATGACGAATTTGAGTTGCCAGTTCGTAAAGTTCGGATAATGAAAGATTTTTTAGAAAAGCAGGATTTTCGATTTTGAGCAAATCAATCATAGTACCACCAAATTTTTATTCTTTCGGATTCGGAAAATCAACGATTTCGTCGTTTTTAATCATTTTAACGATAACTGTTTCGGCGTTTTTAAGTAAATCGTGGCAATATTTAGCCAATCTAATGCCTTCATTGTATTTGTTAACGGATTCTTCGAGTGCTAATGTTCCTGACTCTAATTCTTTAACAAGATCTTCAAGTTTTAATATTGCCGCTTCAAAAGTGAGGTTATTTTCCATTTTTTACGCTTCCTTTCTAATTTTATTAACAACACACTCAGCTGTGCCATCTGTTAATGCTAGTGACAGCGAATCATTTATTGACATTTCCGTCACAGATCGAATTATTTTGGACCCTTTTTTTATGATTGAGTATCCTTTTTTCATAATTGTCAAAGGATTGAGTAGTTCTAATTTGTTAATCATTGTTTGATATTTATGCGATTGCCGATCAAACATCAAGCGAAAGTTGAAATTGAGTCGGTTGGTCAAATTATCAATCAATAGTTGATTTTTAGTAAAGATTTTTAAAGGATCAGTTTGTTCCAAGCGCGAAGTCAGAGTAATTAAATGTAGTGTATTTTTTTCGAATAGGCGATCAGGATGTCGAAAAATCGGGGTTTCTGTCAAAACTTGAAGTCGTTGAAGCTTACTATGAATTTGATTATCGAGAAGATAATTAAGCTTTTGTTTTAGTTTAGCGATGTTTTGTAGTAACATTATCTGATCAGGAACAACCAATTCGGCAGCACCAGAGGGTGTTGGGGCCCGCAAATCAGCGACGAAATCGATAATGGTAAAATCAGTCTCGTGACCAACTGCAGAGATAATCGGGATTTGTGATTCATATACCGCGTTTGCTACCACTTCTTCATTGAATGCCCATAAATCTTCAATTGATCCGCCACCGCGGCCAACAATCAAAATATCACATAATTGATCCTGATTAGCTTTTTCAATCATCGATACGAGCGAAGCCTTGGCGCCTTCACCTTGAACCAAAGCGGGATAGACATATATTCTTGAGAGCGGAAACCGGCGGTTGATGATGTTGATTACATCATGAACTGCTGCGCCGGTAGGTGACGTAATAACCCCAATTGCGGTCGGGTATAATGGTAATTTACGTTTATGTTCAGCGGCAAAAAGACCTTTTGCAGCTAATTGTTGTTTTAATAGTTCGTAAGCTTGATAGAGATCACCTATGCCAGCTAAACTCATTTTCGTGACATAAATCTGGTAAGTACCAGCGTTTTCATAGACAGAAACGTAACCTTCAACGATAACCTTATCGCCTTCTTTTGGTTCAAAGACGAGTGACTTAGCATTATTAAAAAACATCATAGCCGCAATTTGTGATTCTTCGTCTTTCAAAGTAAAATAAATATGACCGCGACTATGACGTTTAAAATTCGATATTTCGGCTTTTAATAAAACATTTTGAAGATTTTGATCGTTATCCAAACGGAATTTCAAATACTTATTTAATGCCGAGACGGTAATATATTTTCTTTCCACACAATCACAGCCTTTATTTAGTGAGATGGTTTTTAATCGTATCCAGCAATTTATTATTGAAAGCCCTGGCTTTATCATCATCGAGATTGGTGTACTTCTTGGTCAATTCAATAGCTTCATCAATAACAATCTCATAAGGAAGGTCAGTATATTTAAGTTCGTAAACAGCATTACGAATAATCGCTTTATCAACAAGATTTAAACGATCAATTGTCCAATTTTCTAGATTTTGGGATATTATTTGATCAATCACATCAAGATGATCCCAAATTTGAGCAACACGAGATAAAACTATTTCCGGATAGTCTGCTTGTGTGAATTGACCTTGCATGCTTTTTAAATACAAAATGATTGTAACCGATTCCCGTTCTTTACGCTGACTCATAAGTTTTCACCTAATAAGAATCATATTTTCACTCTATTTTATCACATATCAGTTATTTTATAAAGGTTTTCGATGTGGAACGGAAAAAACCCACGGTTTCCCGTGGGAATACTATTTAGTCATTTATTTTAGCTGCTAAAAGGATTGCGGTAAGGCGTTGACTGCGTTCATCGGTCCCATATACATACATTTGTCTATATGATCCTTCGGGATATGGATCAAAGTTGGGATCATCATATTCGTACTCGCTAACCATAGTGTCATAGATTTCTTCGTAACAAGGTGCATAACCTATATAATCAGAGTTTGCTAACGCATTGGCTTCACGCATAAAGAAATCAATGAACTTGTGCGCCAAATCAACGTTTTGTGCATTTTTGGGGATAACCATCGAATCTAACCAAACATTAGTCGTCTCGGGAACATAAAAATCGAAGGTGATATTTTCGGCATCTGCAAGGTAATATTCCGAAAAATAATCGCCCGAGTAAACCAAAGCCATATCGAGTGTTTCTTCGATAACCCAACCCCGAAGTTCATCGGTTCCCCATCTGAAATTGGCGTTAACAAGAGCAGCTTCTGCTGCGGCTAATTCGCTAATGTTTTCTGAATTGACATTAAACCCATTATAAAGTAAGGCTGCCGCTACCGCATCGCGGGAAGAATCATACATACCAACGTTATATTCATCGGTATGTTCAAATAAAGCTGCCCAACCTTGGGTTTCGATTAATGTTTTCAGTTCAGGTTTGTCATTGTCATACATAATTCCGATTGTACCCCAAGCATAGGGAATAATATATGGGACAATTTCCGAATCACTATATAAACTATATAACTTGGGAATAACAGTTAGTCCCGTTTCGTTTGTTAAAAGATCATAATTGATTTCTTGGACTAAGTTTTGGTCGATTAGTTTATCAACCATATATTCTGAAAATACAGCAAGGTCATAAGTGCCTGTTTGAATTCGCGAAGCCATCGCTTCATTAGAATCGACAAGTTCCAACTCGACCTCGACTCCATACTCATCTTCAAATGCCTTAATCAAAACGGGGTCCATGTAATCACCCCAATTGACAACGTAAAGTTTTGATTTTGTGGTACAACCGATAGTTAAAACGGATATAAGCACAACAATTAATAAACTAAATATTTTTTTCATGACTGATTTTTTCCTTCCTTTCGCGAACGTTATTGATAAAAATGATAATGATAATTGTAATAAGAAAAATGATGACATTATATGCATAAACGGCGGGAGTAAAATGGCGGGGGTGCTTTAGAACGGTATATAGCCATGTCGAGACATTTAAGTACTCATCACCAGAGGTGAAATACGTTATAACAAAATCATCAATTGACATGGTAAAAGCCAATAAAGCCCCGGCTAAAATACCTGTGGCGATATTTGGTATGATTACTTTACCAACGCCTGACGCTCTTGAACAGCCGAGGTCAAGGCTTGCTTCATACATATTCGGATCTAACTTCTTAAGTTTTGGCAATACTGAAAGCACGACATAGGGAATCGAAAAAAAGACATGAGCTATTAATACTGTATAAAAACTCAGTGTAAAAGATAAAAGCGAAAAAACGATTAATAACGATATACCGGTGACGATATCCGGATTGACAATCGGGATATTATTCAAAACCACCATCCGAATCCGATTCTTTCTACTTAAAGCATTGATGCCGATGGCGAAGATTGTTCCTAAAACAGTGGCGATTATTGTTGACAGAATTGCTACCAATAAAGTATCGGATATGGCATTTAAAAGGTTTGGCAAAGCCGTCATTTCTGGATATGCCGAGGGTACTATTAGAGCCGTATACCACTTAAGTGTGAATCCTTCCCAACCATAACCTCGCGTTGAATCATTAACTGACATGATAAGGATGATCAGGATTGGCAAGTAAATAATGATGAAAGTCGAGATTGTAAGCAATAAACCGACAACTTTTAAAATTGAATGAAACAACGATTGTTTCTTCATATTAGTGTCTCACCCTCCTTGTCAAATTTGACAATAAGGATGAACGCAGTAATCGAAAAAAGCATCAGAAACAAGGAAATCATACTACCTTGATTAATACTAATACCATTAAAATCCATAATTTCGGTCCGAAATTTGGATTCGATGATGTTGCCGATAAAGGTTGTACTGCCAAGTCCGATCCTTTGTGGTAAAGCAAATGCAGTCATCGATGGCAAAAATGTCATAATCGTTCCGGAGACAATCCCACCAGCTGATAACGGAAATATTACCCGAAAAAAGGTTTGAAAATCATTTGCACCCAAATCCTTAGCAGCTTCAATTAATTTAGTATCAAGTTTTTCCAAAACCGAAAAAATCGGGAAAATCATAAATGGCAAATACATTGCGACCATGGCGATGATAATCGCTATATCTTCACCAAGAAGATCAAACGATAAACCAAAGATATCGGTAAAAATCGATGACGGAGTAAAAATCTTTTCCCAAGCAGTAATTCTTAATAACATGTTCGACCATAACGGGACTATTAACAACGCGATAAGTATTTTACGAGTTTTTTCTTTCAAATTGCTTAAATACAATGCGACCGGATAACCGATAATAAAACAAATGATTGTTGTTATCGAGGCAAATTTAAGCGAATTTCCCATTGCTTTTAAAGTGGTATCGAGACTGATGATAGAAAAATTAGCTAGCGTTAGCGAAAATGACCCCAAATTAAATAAAGCCAAATCTGAAAAAGCCAATACAACTAAAAATAACGTCGGAATTAAAGCTAACACAATCATCCAGACTATGTAGGGTAACGCATATCCATGTAATCGTTTCATGACTGATGTCGCTTCATAACGTGGATATTATCTGGAGTAACCGCTAAACCAACCTTTTGGCCAACGTCACGGAATTTAGTGGTGTGGATAGTATACTCATGATCATCGACGATAACATTAATTTCGTAGTGAACC
>JAQWBC010000068.1 GCA_028707415.1 Candidatus Izemoplasmatales bacterium | reverse complement strand
GAAAAGCTTGTGGGATGCGCTTAGCAAAAGAAGCGGCCGTTGATGCCGATATTGTCATCGGTGTTCCTGATTCGGGAATGAGCGCTGCTATTGGATACAGTGAAGCATCACATTTACCATTTGAACTGGGTATGCTCAAGAATAAATCTGCAAACCGCACCTTTATCGAACCGGTTCAGTCCATGCGCGAAGCATCGGTAGGTTTAAAACTGTCAGCGGTCCGCGCTGTTGTTTCCGGGAAGCGCGTGGTGTTAATTGATGATTCAATCGTCCGTGGCACAACGATAAAACAGCTTGTCGGGCTTTTAAAAAGTGCAGGAGCGATAGAAATTCATGTCCGGATTGCGGCTCCGGAAATTAAATTTCCTTGCTTTTATGGTGTTGACTTTTCGACTTATGATGAATTGATTTCCGCTCACAAAACCATCCTTGAAGTTGCTCATGATATCCATGCGGATTCGTTAGCTTTCTTATCAATTCCTGGCTTGATTGAGGCCGTTGGCCGCAAGCCTAATCAACATTGTTTAGCTTGTTTTAACGGAAATTATCCAATACCGATTCATCAACCGATTATGCAGGCAAATAAAGAAATCAAATAAAGGAGACTTACTAATGAGCAAAATCTATGAGCAAGCGGGAGTAGGATTAGAGCGAGGGTATGAGGTAATCAGAAGAATCAAAAAATATACTAAGTCGACTTTTCGAGAAGGTGTTATTGGTGATATTGGAGCTTTTGGGGGACTATTCAGTCTTAAAGCTCTTAATTTGTCCGATCCAGTATTGGTGTCAGGAACCGATGGTGTCGGTACTAAATTGCTTCTAGCGCGTGATTATAATCGCCACGATACGGTCGGAATCGATTTGGTGGCGATGAGTGTGAATGATGTTATTACTTCGGGAGCGGAACCGCTTTTTTTCCTTGATTATATCGCCGTGGGTGAAACCAACCCCGATCATATCGAAAGCATCATTAAAGGAATTCATGATGGATGTATAGATAGCCACTGTGCGCTTATCGGCGGGGAAACAGCAGAAATGCCGGATTTATATCATGATGGTCATTATGATTTGGCAGGATTTTGTGTCGGCATTGCCGAAAGGACAAATCTGATTACTGGAGACGATGTAAAGTGTGGTGATGCGATTATTGCCTTACCTTCTAACGGCATTCATTCCAATGGTTATTCTTTAGTTAGAAAGATTATTTCCTCGCATCCGGATGTTGATCTTTGTCAATTTGATGAGGCTTTAAACGAAAAACCAATTGACGCTTTAATGAAACCAACTAAAATATATGTCAAGCCGATCTTAGCTTTATTGAAACAAGTGAAAGTGAAGGGAATTGCTCATATTACCGGCGGTGGCTTTGATGAAAACATTCCTCGGATTTTAAAAGCAGATCAAGGAGTGACTATTGACACCACAAGAATCGCTCTTCCATTGATTTTTCCGTGGTTACAACGACTTGGTAACTTGCCAAAAAGGGAAATGTATCAAGTGTTTAATATGGGTGTTGGGATGATTGTAGTCGTTCGTCAAAGTGATGTATTGACTACTTTGAAAATTCTTAAAGAAATGGGAGAAGATGCCAGAGTAATTGGTGAAGTGACTAATTCTTTGGGAGTGGAGATTACATGGTGAGACTAGCGGTATTCGCTTCCGGTAATGGTTCGAATTTTGAAGCAATCTACGAAAAAAAGCAAAAATATGATGTCTGTGTCTTGATTTGTGACAAACGTAATGCTTTTGTTCTTTATCGAGCAAAACGATTAATGATACCTTCTTATGTCATTGAAAGATCATCATACCGAACGCTAGAAGAATATGAAGAAGATATCTTGATGGTTTTAAAAAAATATCAAGTTGATTGGATTGCTTTGGCGGGATATATGCGCATCGTCGGAAACGTTTTATTAAAAGCCTTCCCGAGGCGGATTTTAAATATTCATCCGTCGTTATTGCCACTATACCCTGGGAAAGAGGCAATCAAACAAGCCATTGATAATCATGCTAAAACCACGGGAATAACCATTCATTATATCGATTCTGGAATCGATACCGGAGAGATTATCGCTCAAGCTATCGTTGATATCTTGCCAAATATGGATGAAGAGACAGTAAAAGACGCAATTCAAAAACAAGAACACCTTCTTTATCCGCAAATCATTAATCAACTTATTGAGGAGGAAGCTAATGAAACGGGCACTTATTAGTGTTTATGATAAAACTGGGGTTGTTCCCTTTGTCAAGAGTCTAATTGAACTCGGATATGAAGTCATAGCTACCGGCGGCACATATAAATTATTGTCAGAGGCTGGTTGCATAACCAAAACTGTGGAATCTATTACTGGGTTTCCGGAAATCTTTGAGGGAAGGGTAAAAACTTTACATCCCTTGATTCACGGTGGCTTACTTGGTAAAGCGACCAGTGAACTTCATAGAAAACAAGCGACAGCTAATTCTATTGAATGGATTGATATGGTCGTTGTGAATTTATATCCTTTTTACAAAACCATGACTAAAATCAACGCCACTGATGCGGAAATTATTGAAAACATTGATATTGGTGGGCCAGCGATGATTAGATCGGCGGCAAAAAACCATGAACGCGTTACTGTTGTTACTAGCACTGATGATTACGAGATAGTCATTGATGAAATTAGGCAAACCCATGATACAACCATGCAAACCAGAAGAAGACTCGCGGCGAAAGCTTTTGCTTTGACAGCTGAGTATGATGCCTTTATTAGTAAGTATTTTCAAAATGAAGAATATCCTCAGCAGATAATCCTACCGTTTACATTAAAAGAAGTGCTTAGGTATGGAGAAAATCCTCACCAAAGTGCCGCATTATATCAAGCAAAAGAAAAAGTGCCGTACTCGATCGTCGATGCTGTGCAGCTTCATGGTAAAGGGTTGTCCTATAATAACATTCAAGATGCAAATGCAGCTCTGAGTCTGTTAAAAGAATTTACGCGTCCAACCGTAATCGCGTTAAAACATATGAATCCATGTGGGTTAGCAAGCGATGACGATATCAATATAGCTTGGCATAAGGCATATCTTGCCGATCCGGTTTCTATTTTCGGGGGGATTGTCGCTTCAAATCAAAAAGTGACATATGCAATGGCCAAACAAATGGCTAAAATCTTTTTGGAGATTGTTATAGCGCCGGCATTTGATGCGGAAGCATTAACGGTTTTGACTGAGAAAAAAAATATTCGTCTTGTTGAATTTGTCCTTGGAGAAGTATCAAGGAGTTATCAAATTACTTCGGTGCGAGGCGGAATTTTGATGCAGTCATCTGATGAAGGTGTTTATGATGAGTTATCATATCCGACTGAAAAAAAGCCGACAGATGAACAACTTAAAGAGTTACTATTTGCCTATAAAGTGGTAAAACATGTCAAGTCAAATGCAATCGTTTTGACTAAGAATAACACCACTATTGGTATCGGAGCGGGGCAAATGAATCGTGTCGGTGCCGCTAAGATAGCTATAGATCAAGCAGGATTTGCCTGTAAAGGCGCGGTTATGGCTTCAGATGCATTCTTTCCGATGGATGACACCGTAACAATGGCGATTGAACATGGAATTGAAGCGATTATTCAGCCGGGCGGTTCCATTAAAGATCAAGATTCAATTGATGTCTGTAATCATAAGGGAATTGCGATGGTCTTCACGCACATGCGCCATTTTAAACACTGATGAAAATATTAATTATCGGTGGTGGTGGAAGAGAGCACGCGATTGCCTGGAAAATTCATAACGACGATCCTAAAACGCAAATATTTGCCATTCCCGGCAATGGCGGAATGGAAGCGATTGCTTCTTGTGTTCCATTAAATATTAATGATCATCAAGCATTACTGGGATTTGCGATTGCTCATGATGTCGATTTGACGTTAGTCGGCGGTGAAGAGCCCTTAAGCAAGGGACTAGTCGATTTGTTTGCATCAAATGGTTTAAAAGCTTTTGGACCAACGAAGAAAGCCGCACAAATTGAGTCATCGAAACGCTTTGCAAAAGACTTAATGCGTAAATATGGAATACCTACGGCAAGTTACGAAGTGTTTAGTGAATATGCAAGTGCATTGGCTTATGTTCGGAAACAATCATTACCGATTGTTATCAAAGCAGATGGTTTAGCAGCGGGTAAAGGTGTTGTGATAGCGACTGATTATTCCATGGCTGAAGCGGCATGTAAAACGCTTTTAGCTAGCCATTTGTGCATAGTTATTGAAGAGTACCTGCGGGGAATCGAATTCTCCTTGATGGCTTTTGTCAATGGTACGACAATTGTTCCCATGGCGATTGCGCAGGACTACAAAAGAGTTGGAAATGGCGGAAAGGGGCCAAACACTGGGGGAATGGGAGCGTATAGCCCCGTACCTTCAATATCCCGAACAACGGTTTCCCTATCCATGGAGAAAGTGATGAAACCGATTACTATAGCACTCGTCAACGAAGGCTGTCCGTTTGTTGGAGTTTTGTACGCTGGATTTATGAAAACAGCAACCGGCATAAAAGTAATTGAGTTTAATGCTCGGTTTGGCGATCCAGAAACCGAAGTTGTTTTAGCGAGAATGAAAAGTAATTTAATCGATACCATTCTTAAGGTGCTTAATCATGAATCGGTCTCAATTCGTAATTCTCATGATGCGGCAGTCGGAGTTGTTTTAGCAAGTAAGGGCTATCCTTACGAATACAAAAAGGGAATGATTGTGTCAATTCCCAAGATTACCAACGGTGTATGTTTTCATATGGGGACGAAATTAGCGGATGAAACATATATTTCTTCGGGGGGAAGAGTCTTAATTGTCGTTGCGAAGGAAGCAACACTGAAATTGGCACGAAGAAAAGCTTATGAAAGCATTATTTCGGTCGCAAATGAGCATTTGTTTTATCGCGATGATATCGCTTTACTAAACGATTGAAGGGGTATTTAGACGCCTTTTCGGTGAATAGTAAAGCTTTTTTTTTAATATACGCGGGAATATTGCATAATCACTTTATTCTTTTTTAAAGTGATGATAAAATCTATTTTAGTGACGAAACACCATCTCGATAACTAAAATACGCGTTGATTATGATGGATGGTATGTTTCTTGGAGGCTCATCTTGAAAGAGCTGTTTAATTTAATTATTCATTTTCGATTGAAAACATTGTTTTATAGCCCCACCCAAAATGAGATAATCCGAATCTTCCGCTATGTATTCGTTGGTGGAATTGCCTTCTTATTTGATTATCTGTTTTTCTTTTTAGCGGGGTTAATTCTTGGAGATACTACTTGGGGGATAGTGGGAGCGACCGCTATCGGATTCGTGATTGGCCTGACAATCAATTATTTTGCATCCAAGAAAGTAGTATTTACCGAAAACCCGAGAGGTCTAAATGCTAAATCAGAATTTATCGTTTACGGAATCATTGGACTGTTTGGCCTTCTTATTACCGAAGGATTGATGTTAGTAATGATTCTTGTAATGAATAAATATATTGCTCGACTAATCGTTTCAATCATGGTACTTTTATATAATTATTTTGCACGGAAGTTAATTTTATATCGTAAGTCCTCAATAGGCTTACCGGGTGAAAAATTATGAAGAAGATTATTATCATCGGTGCTGGCCCGGCGGGAATCACTGCTGGATATGAATTAATGAAGGCAAAAGATGAATATGAAGTCATTATTTTGGAAGCGACTGATACTATTGGCGGGATTGCTCAAACCATCAATCATAATGGCAACCGAATGGATATTGGCGGTCATCGGTTTTTTTCAAAAGTAGAACGTGTAAATCAGTGGTGGGATCAAATTTTACGGCTTCAAGGGCATAAATCATCAGATGATCTTGAGTTAAAGCGAAATCGAAGATTGTCGGATGGCGGTCCGAACCCAGAAATAACCGATCGTGTGATGTTAGTCAGGCAACGAGTTTCACGAATTTTCTATGGCAATAAATTCTTTGATTATCCAATT
>JAQWBC010000067.1 GCA_028707415.1 Candidatus Izemoplasmatales bacterium | reverse complement strand
AGATTTTTACGAGGTCGAGCCTCAGGGTTTAACCATCCCTTCGGCTTTATTGTATTCCTTCCATAAATATTTGTAAAGATGCCGGCCAAAAGTCATATTCTGACTCTCAGCTTTAGTATACGAAAAACAGCAAAAAACAAATACTATCTTATAATAGCGGGTTTTAAGTCCTTGAAAATGATAACATAAACAAAAGCAAAATGAAATAATTGAAAGAGTATTTCATAAGCATCAAAGTGTCCACAACCAACAAAAAAGCCCTTCGAAAAGGGCTTATTGGCGCTCCAAGTGGTGGTATGGTCCAGAATTGAACTAACGATACATCAATTTTCAGTCGATCCATGCAAGAAATAAAAAAATTATCTACAAATCAATAAAGAAAATAATAGTAAATATTGCAAACCAGGCAGATTATCGATAAGAGAGAACCGGCAAGTCTTCGAAATTTCGAGTATATTTTTTAAAATATTATGAGGTAGTATGCCACTTTGCCCCATATGCATAAAAAAACCCGTACTGCAATCAAAGTGACTAAAGTCATTGTGTGTTGGAAATGCATGCCGACAGCTAGTCCGGGAAAGATAAATATGCATGAAAGGATGCCTAGAAAAAAATCTTTCTCATATTTATTATTTCGAAAATTGTCAATTTTTTTGGAAAATTCTTCGAGTTCAGCGGACTGTGCCTGATCATCCAATGCAATATTCCCCTTCATTTGAATTTGAATGAATTCTAGGATCTTAGGTAAAGGCGTGTCAAAAATATCGAGCAAGATATTTTCCTCTTTGATTTTTTCTTCTTCTTCTTCTTCTTTAAATCCCACCAAAACACTATCGCGTTGATCTCCATTGATTCTAAATTACCGATAATCATTAATCATGAAAGTTTTATAATCCGATGATTTTTTTACCCTGATTTCGTTTCTCGTGATTACTAATCCCGGTTTGGAAAAAAAGAGAATTCTTGTCATCAAAAAAACAGAAAAATGATTCCGGATAGGATTAAGCCATCATTTCTCCCCTTCCATAATGAAAGAAAAAAACAATATCGCCGCACCGAAAAAGAATAACGATAGTATTTTTATTATCTTGGCCTCTAACTTGTCCAACTGATTTCATCCTTTCAAATAAGTTTCATAATCCCGTTATTCCCATAAATTTTCTGTTGAATCCGCCAAGAATTGTAAGGGATTTCTTCTGCTTCAGTAATTATTTCCCAAATATTATACACTCCGCAGCGTGTCCAACGCCATTCGCATATGTAAAATATGGAAACCTAAAAATGGGAGCCAAATCAAAGTCATTTATGGTTTTAAACAACCAAGAGGGATAACAAAAACCCCATCCGCTCTTTGGTACCCTAATTGCGTGTTTGTGAGAATCATTAAGAAAGAGGGCTTCAAATTTTCATGGAGCCAGGCAAGTTTTTTTAGATTGCCTGCCGCCTTCTCAACTTCGTTTTCCCCCAACTTGACTTCGACTCCAGCCCATCTACCATCCGACAATTCGATTATAAGATCGATTTCTAGTCCGGATGAGTCATTATAATGGAAAATTTCTCCTCCCATTGTCTGTGCATATACGCGCAAATCCCGTGTGCAAATGGATTCAAAATAAAACCCGAATGTTGAATAATCCTGTTTCAATTTTTCTGGCGACATCCCCAAGGCAGCGATAGCGATACTTGGATCAACAAACTGTTTCTTTTCTGATGTCCGAATCGTGCTCGCGCTTCTGATTTTTGGAGACCAGGCACGGATATTTTCAATGATATATAGCCTTTGAAGTGCATTCAAATAGGAATCAAAGGTTTTTGGGTCGATCAATAACCCTTCGTTGATTTGGTCTTGATAAATCGTTTTGTTGGTCGCTAATGTGGAAATATTCCGAGCATAACTTCGGATGAACTTCCTCATCTTCTCTTTGTCTTTCTTCACCCCATCGACTTCATCCACGTCTTTTTCGATGATACTAGCTAATAAATCTCTTGGAACAGACAATTGATCTTCCATTGACAGGTCGATGATGTCAGGCCATCCTCCGGAGCAGATGAAACGAGCCATGTCATTGATTGCCACCGTGGACCTAACCGAGTTAATGGTTTTTCCATCAAACAAATCACCTAAAGAAACGGTTCCGGATGAAATCCCACTCTCAAAAAGACTCAAGGGGCGCATGAAAATTGAATTGATCCGCCCTGTTCCGGTATGTGATACGGGGATATTTTGCTTTTTGGTCGATCCCGTAAGCAAATACGCCCCTTTATATTGATTTTCGTCTATGTCAACGCGAATAAAATCCCATATTTCCGGAACTTCATTCCATTCATCAAAGAGGATGGGTTTTTCGCCCGATAGAACCTCTTCTTTGGAGATGGTCGCCAATGTTTGATATTGTCTTTTTGTGATCGGATTTTGAAGTCGAACCACCGTCTTTGCAAATAATTCTGCAGTTGTTGATTTGCCCGACCATTTTGGACCTTCGATTACGACGGCGCCGCTGTATCGCATCTTTTTTGAGATTGACTCTTCAATCAATCGATTTTTATAGTTTTTAGGTATCATACTTTATCCCCCCAAAAATCATTGTACCACAAAAGTTCAATAACGCAACAAGCCATTCCTAATAATATAGGATTATTTTTCCCATTAATGTATGATTAATATTCCCAATAATAGAAATATAAGTATTTGAATGTTCTTTGGCTGGAATAATAACGCCATGGGGAAATTACAATCTGATCCGTCAAAACATTTAAAATCGATTTGATTTCCGCCAGCATCGGATTTCAACTCCCACAAAAAGAACCATTTTCGCCTCCGTGTATGGGAACGTTTTTCTCATTCGGTCATCGATTCATAGAGGGTTTCTGTTTATCCCGTGAAGATATTTGATCTATCCGTTTGGCCCTCGATTTTAAGGCGAAGCGCACTCCGAAATAAATAAAACAAAAAGCCCTTCGAAAAGGGCTTATTGGCGCTCCAAGTGATGGTATGGTCCAGAATTGAACTAACGATACATCAATTTTCAGTCGATTCATGCAATAAAATATTACTTTTTCCAAATAAATATGGGGGTCTTATACTCTTTATTCTTGATAAAATTTTCTATTTTTAGATTGATATTTTCGTTCTTACAAAACTTGTAAACTGTTTGTATATTTTCCTTATCAACATTGAAATAGAATTCGTTTTTTCTAAAACCTGATATGTGCTTTGCTATATCAAATACCATACATTTTCTATATAATCTAACTTCTATTTTAACATCTAGCATATCTTCCCATTTAAGCTCAGCAATAGTTTTTTTATTAATATACCATCGAATGCCACCGTTCGAAACGCTAAACATAGATAAATAGGTCCTAGGAGCAAGAAAAAATATTGAGATAATTACAAGGGGTACAACAACACAAGATAAGGCGATTGTAAGTGCTAAAAACTTCATTTCTTCGTTAATACTTGTCATAATAAAATATGCTAATATCATAATTGCGTCAAACACAGATATATTTATTAGATCATTAATGATCCAGTACTTGCTTTTAAGAAACGTTGTATTCATTTGGTATATTTCCTTTCTAGAGAAACGGCTATGATTGAATTCGAATTCACAAATTTTTGATTATTGGATTTTCCGTCATATCATTCACATGCATCACTATGGATCTGCTTTGAAAAAATAAAATCACCACTCTCTTACCTCTTCTGTAATATCATAATCAAAAACATATCCCAGTTTCTCTGATATATTTTCAATAAAAGAATATATCTGTTCTCTCTCATCTGTTTCGATCAAACTACAGTCAGCCTTTTCGTTTAGCTTATTCAATTCAATAACAAAATCCTTGACTAAGCATAAATAATCTTCTTTGCTTATGGACTTCATAGAGTTTTCTAAAAATTGGTATGCCAACACGGAGAAATAATCAATGTTATTTTTCATGGTTTCATTGTATTCATCTGCCATTCTTTGAAAATTAATCATGTTCTCAACAATGCTCTCAATTTCCAAGACTTTTTCTTTTCTCACAGTAATTGCCCCTTTTTTTAAATGTATGGCAACGAAGGGGGTTTCGAATCTCACATTGTCTTGTTGCTTATGAAAATCGAAATATCATTTTCTGAAACAAAGGATTTTCACTCGTTTTATGCAAGAAAAACGGAATTATTATTTTGTCGCAAAGTAATTTCTGTCACGAAGGTAATAAATCAAAAAAAATGGTTATCATTTACTTTTTATTTTTTTTGTATGCAAAGTACCCGTAAATACACCCGATAATTGCTCCAGCAATCACAAAATACACAACGATCAAAATACATTCCACCTTTCCTTCAGTATGCTTTGTTTAGGAGGGGTTTTTGCTCCTGATACATCGATTTCCAATCGTATTATGCAAATTCGGATTAATGCTTTATGACATGTTTCCTTATGATGTGAAGGCATTCATCAAGCATTGTTTCAATTGTTTTAAGGTCATTTTCGTTCCATATGGGATGATAAATCGTCGCATTTACTGCGGTATTGCATCCTCCCATTAACTCATTATAAACATGATCATATTCCTCCTGGTTGCTATGGAATTCAACGTGAATTGTATTGCATAAAGCATCGGTCATGTTCCAAATATTGATGACTTCACTGCAATCGAAGTCACTGGCCAAGTGAGAGGCCAGTTCTTTTAAGTGGTTTAGATTATAGACGGTGTCAATCTGTTTTGAACCCAACTTCATACTCATAGACTTGGCATATGAAATGGCAGAATCAATGTTCTTGAAAGTGATAACGGATCCGTCCTCTTCAACAAGAAAATCGTTGTCTGAGTTTTCAGGAAAATACCATATACAAAAAGTGTGTTGCCTTCGAAACAAAAAGTCAACAACGAAATACTCGTGCTTTGTATCACTCATTCCGTTATTAGGTATATCCTTTGATATCTCTTTCGCATATTTCTTCAAATTCAAATACATAATTGAGAACAAAATCAGCAGGGATATTAATCCACCATAGTTTACAAAAGAATATATTATTTCCACCCACAAAGGAAAATCAATGAATAACTTAATAATGCTCCCAATTTGCCCAAATATAAACCATATCGATACTACTATCCAAATAAGAGCAAATGACTTAAGTTTTTTTACTGACTCGGCCGTTTGATCAGTAGACAAGTATTCCTCTTCTTTTCTTTCTGGATTATTATCAACAAATAATTTGGAAAGAAAATTCTTCATCATACTTCTCCCTTTTAGATATTTATATCTGTAGTGCACCCAATGGATTTTTAGTCGTTTCTATCATATGTTGGTGATTTAGTTTCGGTGAACGGGGATTAAATTAATGTTATCTTTTATGTTCCGATATAACAATTCTTGATCCTGTATTTTGATCGATATATCTCGATTTTTCCAGAAAGGTCATCTTTGTAAACACCGGATGTATCCAGACCTCTAAAAATCTTCGATAGATAATTGAGATTATAGGCACATTCTCGTTTTCTGTGCTACTAACCAACTTAATTTTATAGATTCTTTTTCCGAGGCTTGCCCCTTTGAATATTTTATCCGACAGAAAAAAACAAGAAAAGCCAATTACCACAAGAAGTAAAAAAACCTGTCTCAAAACCAAATATTCTTTAAAATAGCGTCCAAAGACAAAAACTAGTGGCGCGAGGATGACAAAACCAAAAAAGTTGTCGAGTTGAATACTTTTTTTATATCTGTACACGGCATCATACTCATTATATGTTTTATTGTCCAGCTCCATTATATCCCTCGATTATTAATATAATGAATTATACCATGCCAACGACATCCGGTAAATATGAGCCTATATATTTTCTTTTTTAAACAATGGTTATCCATGTGTCAAAATCAGGTTGTCTTCAAAAAATAAGTAAACAAAAAAGCCCTTCGAAAAGGGCTTATTGGCGCTCCAGATGGTGGTCCAGGCCAGAATTGAACTGGCGACACATGGATTTTCAGTCCATTGCT
>JAQWBC010000066.1 GCA_028707415.1 Candidatus Izemoplasmatales bacterium | reverse complement strand
TTGGATCACGATCATTCCGGCTCTTTAGATTCGATAAACAAAGATGGCTTTAAAGAAACCGGCACTTTTGTTAAAACCTTGGCCTTACTCCCGCTTTTAAAAAAAATGGGAATCGACACATTATACCTGTTGCCGCTCACGCGTTTCTCCTTACTTAACAAAAAAGGCGACCTCGGATCGCCATATGGTGTTGCTTCTTTCTCAGAACTTGATCCCGATCTCAAGGATTCCCTGACTGGTGATTCCATGACTGTTGAAGAAGAGTTCTTAGCTTTCATAGAAGCTTGTCATATTTTGGCATTGCGAGTGACAATCGATATTATTCCCCGAACTCACGCTGTTGATAATGACTTAATGAAAATTCATCCTGACTGGTTTTATTGGATAAAAGCCAGTGAAAGTAGCGATTATCGAGTTCCTTCGGTGCCCGGGCTGGGCAAAACCCTATATCCAGCTCCCGATTTAATGCCATATGTCTATGCATCACCTGATGTTAAAAGACATATTGCCATGTTCCAGATTGACCCACAGTCGCAAAATCCTGAGTTGTGGAAGGAACTGCTATCTCAAAATCAAGTGTCTCTTGCGGAAGCAATTAAAAACCAATTCAATTTAATGATTGCCCCCGGATTTTCTGACCAAATCAATGATACGCAACCACCATGGAGCGATATCACTTTCTTTCGTCTCTATCTCGATCATCCAACGGCTCACATCAAATTGCTTGATAATCCCCATACTCCTCCTTATATCTTGTTTGACACAATTAAGGCGGTTTTATACCCCGGCGCCATTCCAAATTGGAAACTATGGGACTTGCTTGCAAACATTATTCCCCATTTTCAAAATACATATGGCATCGATGGCGCGCGTATTGACATGGGTCACGCTCTTCCACAAAAACTGCATACAATGATCTTTTCGAGAGCGAGAGCGATTGATTCTGATTTTGCTTTCATTGCTGAGGAAATGAATCCATTTAACGCGCAAGCTGCTCAAGCGATTGGATACAACGTTATCATTGGTAACGGTTTTTGGATGGAACCACGGGTTAACGAAGGTAAATTGATGGAATTTGTGTTTTCAGCTCCAAATTGCGTCCTACCGATGTTTGCCGGTTGTGAGACCCATGACACACCCAGAATCGCCGGACGCCCTGGAGGGCGCATTTTAGCTCGAATGGTAGTGGTTTTAAACCTCTTCATCCCCACTTATGTTCCTTTCATGAATTCGGGACAAGAAGTATATGAAGTTCAACCAATTAATACCGGCGTTGACTGCCAAAAAAGTGATTTATGGCACTTACCAAAAACCGATCCGTATTACGGCAAGTTAGCACTATTTGATAAATACGCGTTCCATTATCTTGATGATTCACGATGGGATATTCCCGTTCATCTCGAAGGACTCAAATCGGTTCGCGCTCGATGGCTTACCGAATTAAATGATGTTACTTGTTTTGTCCCTTTGTCATTATCTAATTCGACAATTCTAATCGGGCTAGGATATTATCAAAAATCGACGGGTAATTGTCTAATGATATTTGTAAATCCCGATTGTGAACATGATATTTCCCCGATAGCCAAAATTCAACCACTGCGTGATAAATCGAAGAATCAATCACGCAAAGGGATGATCGTGTATGCAACTTATGCTGATGGAGGACAGTTTACCAATTTCGATTCTCAAGGATCAGTCATTCTTCATCTTCTTCCCGGAGAAGTCAAAATAGTCGAAATGTAAGCGAAAAAGAATCACCAAACGGTGATTCTTTCTTATGCAATATCGCTTATTCTTCCGCAAACATCACGCTTTTCGATACTTTTAATAGCCTTGGTAAAACTGCAGAATATATCGCAATATCAATTGGCATCTTAACAATACGAATTGGCAATAATGCCCAAAATGATACATAGGTCACCGATGAAAAATAGCCCATATAGAAATAGACAATCCAAATTGGCGTTAATATCAACGAAGTAATTATGTACAAAATCGTTAACATAAAAACGATTTTAAATGGTGGCCGTTTCGCAACGGATTGTTTGTAAAAAATGAAGTTCATCACGCACAATATAAAGGCAACTGCCATGGAAATACCGGCAATAATCTGCTTATCTGTGGCGGTTAAATAAGAGGCTCTAATCTGGTCAGGATTAACGAAAAACCAAATTGAAGCGAACAACATCACTCCCGAGATGACAAAACTTAAAATACAAAAGATGCGATCTTCGTTTTTGAAGGTTTTCATGAACATCAAGCCCGCTATTAATCCATAGAGAACTGCGTTCACGGTATAGCCAATAAAAAACGCTCCCGGTGATGATACCCATGGTAAAAACAGCGATAATAAAGTCGCAACATAAAAGCCCAAAACATCTTGGATGAGCCCGGCAACCATTCCGTATATCGGACCATAAAGGATACCAGCGATAATGATGGTAATGTAACCGAGTGAGAATCGCAGGAAGGTCGCTGACCCCGGAGGATAAGAAACTTGGATAACTTCCGCTAAGATGATTCCGATGGCAATGAGCATAGCAAGAGACGTAATAATTCTGAGTTTAGATTTTTTCATGGGGCTCCTTTGTTAATGGCTTAAATCAAAATCAATCGGCGAAACGCCATTTTGAAGAAGATAGTTATTGATTTGAGAAAACGGTTTTGAATCAAAAAATCCTCGATAAGCCGATAGTGGCGAAGGGTGAACATTTTCGATTATCAAATGCTTAGGATTGTTTAAGAGAGCTTTTTTGCTTTTGGCATGTTGGCCCCATAATACAAAGACCAGCGGTTCTGGTTTTGTATTTAATAACGATATGATATAGTCGGTAAAAGTCAACCAACCGATAAATTGGTGTGAAAGTGGGTGGTTTCTTTCGACCGACAGGATCGTATTAAGCAATAGTACACCGTTATTTGCCCATTTGGACAGATCCCCTGATTTAGGGATTTCGTAACCAAGATCGTGCTTCAATTCGGTAAAAATATTCTGAAGCGATGGCGGGAAAACGACTCCTTTTGGAACAGAAAAACACAAACCCATGGCTTCACTTGGATTATGATACGGATCTTGACCGAGAATGACAACCTTAGTCGCAGAGTAAGCTGTCTTTCGCAACGCGGTAAAAATTTGGTTGATTGGTGGATAGCAATCGCCTTTAGCGTATTCAATCTTGACCTTTTGGACCAAATCGATAAAATATGGTTTCTGAAATTCCGACTTTAATAGCTCGTCCCAATCATTATTAATCATGATCGTCACCTATCTTTGACTTTGTTTTAACTAAACATGAAGTACTATGACAAACACTACACGAAGAAAACTCCTCAGGGATTTCACATCCTTTTGGAGGTTTTGTTTTTTGATTGAGTTTATAAGAGGCAACATATATTCCGATTAAAACAACGAGAATCAGAATTGCAAAGAAAATTTCCATAAAGACATCACCAAAATTATTATATCACAAAGGAAAAGAAAAGCTATCAAGTATCCTTTAAGCCTTATTTCATCCGATTTGTTTAACGATTTTTAAGATTGCATCCGACAACAGTTGATTTTGCATCTTTGCTCGTTCTAAGGAAAGATCGTTGACACCAACATATATTTTTAATTTTGGTTCTGTCCCTGATGGACGTAGTACGACCCAAGAATCATTAATGAAAATGTACTTGATGACATTGGCTTTGGGAAGTGTTAATGGTGAAGGTAATCCATCCTCAATTCGGATTCTAGTCAAATAGTCTTCACTAATTTTAACCAATTGGCCACCCAGTTCAATAAGTGGATGCTCACGAAAATATGATACAATTCGGTCAATCCGTTTGGCGCCTTCAACGCCATAAAGATCGATGTTATGCAATGACTCTTGATAATTACCGTACTCCCGATAAATATCAAGCAGTTTATCATATAGTGATTTTTTCTCGGTCTCCCGATAAAAAGCTGCCGCTTCTAAGACCAGTAACATCGCTTGGAATGAGTCTTTATCTCGAACCCTAGCATCAATCACATATCCATATGATTCTTCATATCCAAAGACAAAGGATTGGTCGGTTCCTTCAAGAAACCGAACTTGTTCTCCTATGAATTTAAACCCAGTCAAAGTTGAAAAAACATTCATCCCGTATGAACGGGCAATCTTCGCTCCTAAATCAGAAGTCACGATGGTATTAAAAACCATTCCCTTTTCGGGTAATGTGCCTTGTTTTTTGCGCTCGGAAAGTAAGTATTTAATCAACACGGCTCCGGTTTGATTTCCCGTAAGGAAAACATATCCCGAGCCTTTTTTTACAGCAATTCCCAAACGATCAGCATCGGGATCGGTCGCGACCAGAAGGTCAGCCCCGACCTTTGTCCCCAAATCGACAGCCAACTTGAAAGCTTCCACATTTTCTGGATTAGGTGACTTTACCGTGGAAAACAACGGATCATGAACTAATTGTTCGACAACAGGAAAAACATCATATCCAGTTTCTGATAACAACCTTAATCCAAGTTCTGCCGCCGTTCCATGAAGAGGAGTAAACACAATTTTGATGTTCTTACCGATGTTGGGATGAATTTGGACAGACTTGACAACATCCAAATACTTATCATCGATTTCTTTCCCAATCATGCAAATCATTCCATCAGCCAATAATTGATTAAAATCGGCGACGGGGATAGTAAACAGATCTTCAGTCTGTTCAACTAGACTAACAATTTTTTCCGCGAATTCCGGAGTATACTGACATCCATATTCATCATAGATTTTATAGCCATTATAATTGGGTGGGTTATGGCTGGCAGTAATGACAATTCCTGCCAAGCACTGTAAATAACGGACCGCAAACGATAATTCGGGTGTTGGTCGCAAATTATCAAATAGATAAGTTCTGATTCCATGGAAACCTAAAACCCGGCATGACTCCATTGCAAATTCCTTAGACATAGTTCGATTATCGTAAGCGATGCAAACTCCTCTTTTGGCTCTTAATTGATCACCAAAGCGATCTAACAGATACCGTGCCAAACCATCATTGGCTTTGCGAATTGTATAAATATTCATCCGATTGGTACCAGCCCCTAAGATTCCCCGCATCCCTCCAGTTCCGAAACTAAGCGATGAAAAAAACATGTCCTCAAGTTCGGCATCGGTTTTGTGATATAAATCATTTCGTAATTCGGGATGCAAATAAGAATTGTTGACCCACCGGCGATATTCATCATACCACATAAATCTCACTCCTTATTGATGTATTATTGTCAATAAAAATACTTTTGAACCCGTCAAAAGTATTAGTATTGACTATTTTATATAATCAACGACGCCTTCTTTTCGTGGCTTAACTTCGGGATTATCGCCCTTACGATAACCAAAACAAATAGCTACGTCGTGCTCATATCCTTCGGGAATTTTGAGCATCCGATTGATGTCAACAGCATTAGCCTGATGGTACATAAATCGGGTTTGCCCGACGATACAAGAATCTATCCCCAGTGACTTTGCGGCAATCGCCATGTTTTCGATCGCACAGCCACAATTAAGCTCGGAAAAACCTTCAATAAGTGAACTCATAATAATAATGGCTGTTGCATGATAAAAGACGTGGTAGTCGGCTTCCCGTTTAAGTCCAAGCCTCTGCATCCCCTCGATAGTCAATCGATTTATTTCTTCAATTGTATCTTGGTTATTAATCACTGTGAAATGCCAGTTTTGCTTATTTCTGGCGGTTGGAGCAAAGATTCCGCATTCGACGATCAACTTCATTTTCTCATCTTCGATTGGCTTCTCTGTAAACTCGCGGACGCTTCTTCGCTGTAAAATCAGATCAATTGTTTGATTTTTCATGGCATATCCTCCTTAAGTCAATGATTCAATAAAGCATTCGTCAGCAATTGATAACATGGAGACTTAACTTCCATAGTTAGAGCGGCAATTTGTTTGCCATACTCAATCGCCTGAAACATTGATACACCTGTTGTTATCCCATATATTACACCACTAAGCAAAGCATCACCACAACCAACGCTGGAGACATAATGCTTGGGAGTAATGACCGAAGTTTGAAAAATGGCATTATCAATATTAAAAGTTAT
>JAQWBC010000065.1 GCA_028707415.1 Candidatus Izemoplasmatales bacterium | reverse complement strand
CCTTTGAGACGACGTTCAGCCGTATAACTGCCACGGGGTCCGGTAATGCATCCGATTTTGATATGGCCAAGGGAAATTAAATGTTTCGTTGCCATCATTCCACCCTTGCTATGATGAATTGAGACTCCCGAGCATTTCAAACCTTCAATCCAACTATCGAGAGCAACAAAGGGGACATCTAAATCCTCGAGCATCGTGATAAAACATGAACTTCTCTCTTTGTTTTTATCTTGTGAAAATGCTATGATTAGGCCATCAATACCACGGTTGATGAGTAAATTTACCGTTGCCCAATCTTTAACGGGATCATTGTTCGTATTAGACAGAATCATCGAGTATCCGGAAGCAGTACAGAACTGATCAACACTTCTCGCAAGTTCAGCAAAGAAAGTATTAGCAATGTCGGGAAGAATTAAACCAATCGTATTTGTCTTCTTAGTGACGAGCCCGACAGCAAATTGATTAGGCACATAATTATTTTTGGCAGCGATTTCACGAATCAGCCTTGTCGTTCCCTCAGAAACGGTATTCGGTTTATCATTGAGAACGAGAGAAACAGTCGTTACCGACACATTTGCTTCACGAGCGATGTCTCGGATTGTATATTTCATCAATTCTCACCTCGTTTATGAGAATTATGATTGATAAAATCACAAATTTCAGAACTACAAGGAATTGAGCATTGGGCTCCAAGCCGAGAAATAGTAAAAGCGGCAGCGGCTGAAGCGATAGAAAGCGCATCGATCACTTTGGAACCGCCGGCGAGTGCCACCGCAATTGAACCAACAAAAGTGTCGCCAGCCGCGGTCGTATCGACTACTTTTACGGGATAGGCAGACACTTTTTTAATGGTATCCTTATTTCCATAAATACATCCGTCTTGACCGAGAGTAAGAATTATTTCTTTGATACCTTTATTAAGAAAAAAAGCGATGGCTTCGAGTGCAAAATTAGGATTTTTACTAGAAAAGGAAGTAATCTTTTCGGTTTCAGTTTCGTTAGGAATGATTAAATCGACATCATGAAGAAGCATCTCGTCAAGTGCTTGAGCAGGTGCGGGATTGAGAATCGTGTACATCTTCTTCGCTTTTGCGACCGCTAACCCATACGATACTGCGCTATAGGGAATCTCCATTTGCGTCAGATAAATGTCTCCCGGCTGAGCATCGGTCAAAATCGCGTCAATTTGAGTCGAAATGGTTTTAAAATTAGCGCCAGGGGCAACGACGATACGGTTGTCATCACCGGTGATTAGGATAAGAGCAGTCCCTGTCGGTGTCGTTGAATGTCGATAGATGTTATCCACATTGACCCCATCTTTTCGAAGACCGTTAATAAGTTCTTCACCAAAAATGTCGTTTCCGACAGTGCCAGCTATCAAAACTTCTGCTCCTTGACGTGCGCAAGCAATGGCTTGATTAGCTCCTTTACCTCCGGGATTCAAAAAAAATTCGTCTCCAAAAACGGTTTCTCCTTTTTTGGGAATCGAGTGAATCCGAAAAACCATATCCATATTTAAACTGCCAACAATAAAAATTTTATGCATAAGGGTTCCCCAATCGAAATAGAATTGGTAAATCGCTTTAGTAAAACGTTTTACTATATACATGCTACACCAAAACAAAAAAACTGTCAAGAGCCAATCACGAAATCAAAATCTGTTTTTTTAAATGATGATTGACTATCAATCCTTGACAGTAAGAAAGATGCGCCAGTACTTTCCTTTAAAAAGGCATGAGAAAAAACTCTCATGCCCATTTCTATTGATGCGATGAAGTCTATTTTAAATAAGGTGTTTTCCTTAATTGATCACATCGTTGATGAAGAATATTTAGAACAAAAAGGTTAGGGTATTCTTCTTCAAAAGCGTGATATGAACCTTTGATGACATTGAGAATAGTCGCAACTTTTGAGGCCTCGAGACGTTTGGCAAAGGCAATTCCTTCATCGCAAAGACAATCAATTTCTTGCGGTTCAACATAAGCAAACGGTAAATTATTTAACGAATCCGCATATAGAGGAGAAGCATAACCGATGTTGATTGGGTTTACTTTCCCAAGATACAATTTCCACATTCGTCTGGTTGCAGCAGTTGACCAAGTAGCAAGCGGATATGTCTTTAAACTCTTTCCAAGTTGTAGATAATCCGTCACGGGATATATTAACATCTGCATTGCGATTGAAAACGTCTTTCGATCTCTTGCCATTAGTGACACTGCTGCCGCTAAGCACCCGCCGGCACTATCACCATATACTACGAAACGATTATTATTGACCATCAGTGTTTTAGCGTTATCATAGATAAATTTCGTTGCTTCATAGCAGTCTTCAACGGGAATTGGATATTTATATTTGTAAGAAGTCCTATATTCTGGCAAAAAAACTCTACATTTAAGTTCGTTGGCATAAAAACAAGCATTTATAAAATTAATCGGAGCAAACCCCCCAAAAAATCCTCCCCCATGTAAGTAGATAATTGTTGGGGCGTTAGTGTCCAACCGATCGGGGTTTATAACGTAACAGTTTAAAACAGCATCTTCATACCCTTTTACTAATATTTTTGTTTTTGTTGTATTCAAAATGGGTTTGAATATTTTTCCTTTAAAATCATTTATCCAAAAGAATAATCGCAGCAATGGATTCGTCAGTTTTAGGTTTCCTATTCCTAATTTTGGACCACGTAATGCATTGGAATATTGATATCGCTCCATAATAAAGCCCCTTTTCATGAGAACTGTCCCCTAATATTTAAAAAAGATCGGCTATGTCACCAAAACATCGGTAATGATTTCATTATTTTTTCAACTTTAGACACTACTAAACAAAACGTTGCTAATAATTGTTCGAATTTATCGTCTTGAGGTCTTTGCTGATGCTACTTGAAGATTTAAAGTGTCATTATTCGTAGTATTATTATCTACCAATATTACTATATCACATAAAAAAGAATTTTCTATCTGATAAGCAAAACAATCCCATAAGCCTTTGATAAAGAAAAATGATTGATTTATAACATGATTTTATCGTTTCCAAATTTTGTCAAAAACGATTACATAATTAGTGATAATTATGTGTTACTAGTTTTATTTTTGATATTATCGTGCTATACTATCAATAAAAAACTTTAGGAGTGACAATTAATGCGATTCAAAGAGATTGCTCAACGGTTTAACATGCAAATCGAGCCTCAAGGTGCTTTCGGAACCGTTTATGGTTACGAAGTTTCTATCATTACTGAACAAAGATGGGACTTCATCGTTTCCATCGCGTGTTATTTATTTAAAAACCCTTTTAGCAATCAAGAGCAGGGGAATGTTCAAGCAACTCTTAAACCTTTGAACGCAAACGTATCATTCGCAAATGAAGGACGTGTGGTTCGAATTCAACTTCCCGGCATTTTGCCATCAAACAAAAACTTTCAACGGCTTGATAATATCTTTCGCACTGCTGCTAACACTTTTTCGACCATGGAGGCCTTTCAAATTGATTCGTGCGCTCTATGTAATGAGCCAGGTTATGATAAGCTCCACCTGATTCGCAATCTTGCAATGCGTTCCCACAATAATTGTTATGAAAAAATGCTTGCTAATATTAAAGCTGAATATGCCATTATTGATGCAACAACTACCAATCTAGGCAAAGGATACTTTTATGCTTTGATTGGAGCCACAATTGGGGTTATAATTAATTTACTCGTCGTTTTTATTTCCGGTTATCAATTTGCACTTTTATATGCTTTGGTTCCTGTTATATCGATGTTTATGTATAAAAAAGCAAAGGCTCCGCTCCGTAAAGAAATTCCTTATGTTCTTGCAGGGATATCCATTGTCTTTTCAATGATAACTGTATTGTTGTTATATTTATTTATTGCCTATTCCTATGACATCAGCCTTTCAACGCTTCTTTCCGATGGTATAACTGATTTCCCAAATGCTTCAGTTAGTTTTATGACGGATATGATTACCGGTTTTCTATTTGGTGTTATCGGTGTCTTTATTGTTTGGCGATACCTTTATAAACCCAGAAAATAATTTATGTAAAAAAACGGTTTGGGAATTTTCCTCAAATCGTTTTTTGATTTTACAGTGACTTCAATTTTGTATGAAACAACTCTAGTTTATTTTGCCGATGCAAATCAATAGCTGGTTCTTCCACCATCCAATCGACATGTTCGACACAATCTTTTAGCTTGATATCATACAAGTCATCTTCACTTCCGTGCTTTTTGACTACATCGTCAATCCTGGCATTCAATGTATCAATATAAGATATTGCCATCTCAGTAATTGTATCGCCAGTCATGATTTTCCCATGACCCGGGATGATCCAATCGTAATGGGCTTTAGCAATCTTTTCAATTGTTTCACGAAGAATAACTGGTTTAGCCCCATAACAAAGCTGAATTGGCAAGCATGAGTAAAGAATATCCCCAGCAATCAAGACGTTTTCCTCAATTACAAGTACACTAATATCACCCAAAGAAAAATGACCAGGTGTGGCGAATAATCGCAGTGTAAGTTTCCCAACTTTAATCATTGTATCATCGCCACAGTTGGTCGAATCATAAACGATGCCCTGGTTCATGGAAAATAGTGCCGTATTGGCATCATGATCTTCATGATGATGCGTAATAACGATGTTTTTAAGCATTAAATGGTGCTCTTTCATGTAATCAAGTACTCGCTGAGCTTCGGCTTGCCGATAACCAGTATCAATCAAAATTGCTTCATTTTGAGAAACAATAATGGTCATATTGCATTCTTCAAAAGTGCTTTGACTGACTAAAATGGAATCGGTTACTTTCATCCATCCAGCAATCGGTGTCATCCATGTTTTATATTCATCACACAATCCTTCTCTGATTCCAAATGTTTTCTTAAGTGTTTCTGCGAATTCGACAAATGCATGCGCCTTTGCAGTGATAAAACGACCATCAATTACGACTGTTTCATTAACGAAACAAGTATTTGCGTATGCAGTTTTAGGATGGGGAAAGCGCGGAAAAATTGTGTCATTTTCGGCGCATCTTCTACCATCCATAAATCCCATTTCTACAATCAAATTCGCTCCATTGCCGATACCTGCGACCGATCCCTTAGCCGCAATTACTGTCGTAATGTAATCAGAAAGCCGTGAACATGGTAAAAGAGACTCGGTGTTCCCCCCAGGTATGATTAACACATCGATGTCGGTCGGATCACAATCGTTTAGTGATGCATCAACGAGAAGTCTTTGGTTTTCACAACTCAAATAATCGCGTTTTTGTAAAGCAATGGTTATGATGTCACGATTTTTCTTTAAATACATCAAGGCAAGACTGATTGTATATTCCGCAAACCCGTCATAGCAAAATAAAGCGATTTTCTTTTTTTTCATACAGTATTCCTTTCATTTACAGAGTTTTAATTTCACTCTTGATTGTCGTTTCTCGACAAAATGCAGTTGGCATATTGGTTAAGATCATTTAAATACAGATTATAAGTAATCTTATTAGTGTCATCAGTCATATTGACGAAGACGATCATTGCTTCCAAAAAGCGGCCACATGTTAAATCATAATAATACTGTTTCTTTGATAAATCAGTGCAAACTTTTTTGATGCACTGATAATATGTCGATAGAAATATTGCTTGTGATGATTTGGAAATATAGTGGGTATTGTTATAATCATAATGGGTAACAAAACGAGCTGGATCAAGAAAATATGCCAAAAAATATGCTTCTTCAAAATCTATAATTACTGCTTGATTTTCATCACAAAGAATATTTATTGGTAATAAATCTTCATGACATAATGTAATCGGAGCCGAATTAACGCGTTGGATAGCAATACTTGCGGCAGCGTAAAGTAACGGATAATTTTGCAGAGATTCGCTTTTTTTTCGATAATATCTAACTGTTCGTTCGGTGTCTAAATCCTCACTAGTATTTTTTTTCAGATAAAAAGCATGAATTTCTGCGATTGCATTGCCACATTGTCGCATCACATGAATATTCCTATGTCTAGCATCTTTCAAATCGATATAATTGTATAAAATCCAACAATTTCCATCTTGATCGGTATAATTAAAATAACAAAGGCCATCACTCTTTTCAGAAATCGCGAAACGATTTTTAGGGAATTTGTGCGAGACACAACAAAAGTTTATGCGGCAGGCAAATTTGCGGA
>JAQWBC010000064.1 GCA_028707415.1 Candidatus Izemoplasmatales bacterium | reverse complement strand
CGCCACCATCTTAGGTATCATTGGTGCCGGTGGTTTAGGGGCAACCATGGTGTTGGCGGCAAGTAATTGGAACTGGAGTGTTCTTGGCGCAATAATGTTATCTATTATTGTAATGGTCCTTGCCGTTGATGGAATCTCAAGCTATCTCCGCAATAAACTCGTATAAAAACACTCTTGCCATAAAGATGGTAAAGAGTGCTTTTTTTTTACTTATCAGTAATATACTAAAAAATTTAAATTACTTGCTTGTGCTTTATTCTTTTATGATTTTCGGTTTTACCTCACGCATTATGACCCATTTATTCATCGGGAACTGAATGGCAAATGAAATTGTCATATTGATGTTTTTGGTGATTAAATCGCCCCATGTGTCGCCAACCAAATTGGATAACGGTCCCCTGACAATCGTTGGCATCCAAAGTTGAAAAATAAAGACAATAATAATCATGATTGCATACATTATACCGCTATACAGAGCATTATTCGTCGCTTTAAAAGTGGCTTTTCTTTGGATAAAAAAATTGAAAGTCTGAGAGATTACAAAAGATAGAGCGAATGATAAAAATGCACATAACCCCCCAGCGTTAATCGAGTAATCGAGTAGCCAAAACTTAAATTCTTGATTGGCAAGACTAGTAAATATCAAGTAGTTAAACAAAGCAAAACTCCCCAAATCAACGACGGTAGTCACAGTACTAAACACAGTGAATTTTATAAATTGCCATAACGTTTTTTTGGCTTTAATTTTCTGAACAAATGCATTTGTCTCGTTCATAAATTCATTCCCTTTTCCTTTGAGACATTCAAACTATTTCATATACATCGATGTAGTAGATACATCTGTAATAATTATAAACGATTAGTGTGATTAAGTATCAAACAAACGCAATAAATCAAATATTTATATATGAATGCCTTTCTTTATGATAATCTCAGTTATTTTGTATCAAATCCGTTATATCTTAACGCTGAAAAATATAACTAATTCAACGTAGATAATACGCCTCCAAAATCGATGGTTGTCTTGACAAAAACCCATAAAAAATGTTAGTATGTAATAAAGGTTTATGCAATTGAAGGAGATAATTTAATGGAAAACAAAACCAAGAAAACAGTTATTTCCCCACATAACAGTCAAAACCATCAGCATAATATCAGTTATACCGATTTTTTTCAACACAAACAAACGAAGATAATTTCCGATGCAATGATTATCGATACTCTCCTAAACAACTCTGAAGATACCATATATTTCAAAGATGTCGACTCCCACTTCATTCTAAATGATAAAGCTCATGCAATCCAATTTGGCGTCAATGATCCCAACCAACTGATTGGCAAAAGCGATGCTGATTTCTACCCCGAGATTTTTGCCAAACAATCACGACAAGATGAAATTCTGATTATGAAAACCGGAGTTCCCATCGTTAACAAGATGGAACAAGGGATGAACGCCGATGGTGAAATATTGATCTTCTCGACTTCAAAGTATCCTTTATATGATAACACTGGCAAAACTATCGGAACTTGGGGTATATCCCGCGACATGACAAAATTAGTGCACGCCGAGGAAGAATTAGCCAAAGCTCATGCCAAACTCCAAGCCCTTTCATTGATTGATGATCTTACAGGTTTGTATAACCAAAAACATTTTTTTGAATCATTAGAAATGACAATTAAAATCTTTGCTCGTAAACGCTTAGGCGGTTATTCTGCTGAATTCTGCTTGATTTTCATCGATATCGATCACTTTAAGGAAATCAACGACACCTATGGCCATCTTATCGGAGACTCGGGATTGCGTTATGTTGCCGGGCAGATGGCGGCCATCACGAGATCCGAGGATATCTCATTTCGCTATGGCGGTGATGAGTTTGCAATGATCTTACCCAATACACATTTAATAGAAGGTCAAAAAATCGCCGAAAGATTAAGGTTGTTTATTGAGATGAATCCAATGACTACAGACACCGCTTTGATTCCAATAACTATTAGTATTGGTGTAGTTGGTTTTAATAACGAAAGCGGGGCAAGTGAAATGATTCAAAAAGCTGATGCCAAGTTAAATCAAGCAAAAAATGATGGCCGAAACATAGTTCGCTGAAAGCTATTTGTTAAAACGCTAAACTTAATAATAATTTAAAAAGAGACAATTTTTTGTCTCTTTTTTGACGCTGTATTATTATTGGCATTAATATTTAAGCCTGTCCTTCTATAATACTATTTAATTGCTTCGCTGCAATATCGACTTTTCGATATTCTACATATTGAAACTCATTATATTTTGTTGCATTTCTTTGCATAGATGTGTATATTTCATCACGCAGTTGGCTTTTTGCTTGATTTCGGTCTAAATTTGCGTCAGCAAAAAAAGGACCATCGACATACACTGTAATTCGCGGTTTCTTTTTTCGGTGGAAAATGCTTTTCCGTTCCTGATAAGTGGTAGTAAACGAAAAACAAGGTGCATCGAATTTAACTGGGAATGCAAAAGAGTTGGCAGGAAAAGCTCTTATTCTTGTATAATATGGCCATATATGGGCTTCTGGATAGATTGCGATACAATTACCATCTAGATTCGTCTTTTCCAGGGCTTCAACCATATTTTTCATGCCTTGATTAGTTCCCGGAATCGGAATTGCCCCGAGCATCTGTACCATTTGTCGAATTCCGTGTATTGATACGGCATCAGGATTGGCAAGCAAAAATGTTTTTTTAGGAAACGCCACAAGTGTAGGTAAAAAAGCATCAAATACGGTTTGAGTATGATTGCCATACAAAAAATATCCACTTTTGCGGAAAGGTCGTAATACTTTTTTATTTTTTATCCGCAATCCATAGCCAATACTGCCCATTCCAAAACCAATCGGTGTCGCAATAAAACGATAAAGTAAAAACGCAGCCAATCGCCAAAGAATCCCTTTTGGGGCATATCTGTATGACGAATCCGGTTTACTGGTTTGAATATGGGTTCCCGAGAAATCATCGTGGAGTTCATCGGCATAGTATATTATTTTTTTGTTTGTTTTACGTTGTGAAACTATCTTTACAGCATCAAAAAGCATTTTCTCCATTTTTGCCATGCAACTATCATGATCAAACTGAGACGAATAACCGACATACTGTTTTGAACATTGTCTTCTTTCATCGGGATGTTCGAACCAATAATCAATTTTATTAGCAAGATCGATACTATCATTAGTGCGAAAAAGATTGGTATTCGATAATGCAAAATGTCTAGTCGCGCTGCGTTCAGAGTCAGCAATTACCGGAACTAGACCACAAGTAATGGCTTCTAAACAAGCGATTGCTTCAATTTCAATTTCCGCCGGATGAACATAGAGGTCTGCGTAATTGATAACATTAATCAGTTCTTGTCGAGTAAAAAAATGAAACAAAGGTTGATTTTTGAGTAGTTTGTGCGATAGTTCAATAAGCTGTTCTTTTAATGGCCCATCACCAGCGAATATTAATTGAATTTTATTTGCGTACTTTGATTTTGATACCGCTTCAATCAAAACTCGGTGGGATTTTTCTTTGCTATAGCGGCCAGTGAATAGAATTACAAACCGCTCTTCATATTCGGCAGGCTTTTTTGTTGCTTGTTGCTTAAAGCAATTATTTACACCATTGGAAATCACATAATGATTTGTGTTCTTAATCGTTTTTTCAAAAAGATCACAGATAAATTGGGAAGGATAATGAATACAATCGCAAAAACGATAAATATTGTGGTAAAAAGACTTATATGTGATCAAATTTGCCAAACGACAATTCATCAGAAATAAATGATTAGTGAAATTCTCCGCCTGACAATGAAATCCGGCTGTCAAAGGTTTATCCAGTTTCTTAGCAATTTTTCGAGCTGCAATGCATAACGCAAACGGTGTCATCAAATGGACAACATCAGCATCTTTGATAGCACTATATAAGATTTTTCGATCGGGTTTTGCAAGTACTACCCCGTTTTTGGCCACATATCGGTTCAAGACACCAAGATTATGTACCGGAACTACGAAAAATCCTGGCTCGTTTTTCCGGGTTTGATCCGGGCACACCACCCGAACTTCATGCCCTCGTTGTTTAAGACTACGTATTAAGTTCATAGCCGCAATAGTTGTGCCATTATTCTCTATACCAAGGACATCGCATACAATCGTAACAATTATAGCCTTCACCTCCATTGTGCTTATTCACACCGTTATTGTATTCGATTTACCACACAAAACCAACCTAATACGAACGCAATCTATTCTACAGTTGGCATTCTAAATCGTAGAGTTGCATTCTCCTGTTCGTAGACTCGGAAAAACATCTATTTATAATTATAAAATGTGCTATAATGATGAATATGAATGATATAAAAGCCATTGTGGCAGAAAACATTACCGAATTACGCAAAATACACAATTTGACCCAAGCCGAATTAGCTGATAAACTTAATTATACGGACAAAGCGATTTCGAAGTGGGAAAGAGCGGAATCAACACCGGATATTGAAGTTCTTTATCACCTTTCCGAAATTTTTGGGGTCACCATTGATTATTTTGTTCACGAAAACGCAAAAAACGAAATCGAAAATTTCTTGATTCCTCAAGAAATAAAAACCAATCGTACCGTTATTGCTTCAATGGTTGTCTCTTTAGTATGGTTATTGGCAACCATCATCTTTGTATACACAAGCATTAATACACCGATTATATTTTGGCAAGTGTTTCTCTGGGCACTACCCGTGTCGGGGATAGTGTTACTGGTTTTCAACGGATTTTGGGGACGCAGAAAAAACGTCTTTATAATCATGTCCGAAATCAATTGGACCTTACTTGCTTGTGTTTTTATTCAGTTGCTTGATTATAATCTTTGGTTAATTTTCATTCTCGGAATTCCCACTCAAGTTTTGATTGTCTTATGGTCAAAATTGAAACTAAATTAAAAAAACTGGTTTTCCATTGAGGAATACCAGTTTTTTGGTGGGAACTTATGCTATCAATTCCTTCTGTTCGTAAGATGAAACGGATTTTTTCTTTCTTATAGTCTCAATTACGAAAGCTGTCGAGTATACCACAACCATCATTATTAATGCAATAACATAGCCGTTAAAGGGAGTTCCTTCCAAAGCAGGAGCGTTTAAGTACATCGAATTAGCTTCTCCTAACGCAAATTCTGTCCACAAGAAATTATTGAAAACCCCGATTACTCCACAGAATAATAATCCCAATGGAAATACCCACATGTCTTTTAAACGAATTTTATATTCTCCGGACACTGTAGCATAAGTAAAAGCTAAAATCATGAACGAATGCGATAAAAACGATTTGAATACCCCGATTGTGAAAAGATTACCCCCATTATAGAATTCTGGAACTGCGGTGGTAATCATTCCCCCAAAGAAAGCCCCCCAAAGAACAAAGGGATATAATGGTCTGAGAACTTTTGGACCACAAAATGTGATTGGTAAAAGGATCATCATTAAATTGCAAAAATAATAAGGATAAATCGTCGATTTTTCCGAAAAAATGGTGTTGTTCGGGTTGACAAAGTAATTATAAAACAGGGTCGAAACATGAGTTATTATTGTCAACATGGCAATAATTCGCATAATATTAATTCTTGTACGAGCACTCACATTTTTAAATATGATACTAAAAATCACAATTATCATGAGACTAAAAATAATATATAAAATGTGGTCGAGATTATACAAGTTTTATTTCCTCCTAATGTCTTTCACTTAGATTTTAAAATGCTAGTGATATTTAAAGATAACCCAGGTTAAATTATACTACTTGTTCAGTTTCCTATACTATTGATTCAAGTTAAATTGATCTAAATACTTTTGAACTTCATCTAAACTGGGCATAATTGTTAAAGCCCCCTTTTTTGTGGTCACAAATGAAGCAGCGGCATTAGCCATTTTAAGCATTTCCATCATATCTCGTTTATTAAAATGGAAATTGTTTTTTGTTAATACTTCTGCTAAACAATATCCAAAAAAGGCATCTCCTGCACCGGTGGTATCGATAGTTTGATCAGTAACAAACCCTTCCGAAAACACCTTGCAGCCTTCAAAGAAAGCATAACTACCGGCTTTTCCGACCGTAACGAAGATTAAAGGTATCGAAAATTCTTGTCGGAGGATTTTAACCGCTTCGTCAATGTCATTTTCATTTGTTAACAATTCTAATTCGCGCTTCTCTATCTTCAAAATATCGCAAACCGAACAACCATACCGCATTGCTTGAATAG
>JAQWBC010000063.1 GCA_028707415.1 Candidatus Izemoplasmatales bacterium | reverse complement strand
AGACCTTGCTTACGAAATCAATGATTTCAAAAAAGGTTATTATGTCGTCTTAACTTGCCGAGCTTCTGTCGAAGGCGTGAATGAATTCGACCGTGTTGCCGGTATTAAAGAAGACGTGCTCAGACATATTATTGTATCAAGAGAAGAAAAGTAAGCTGGAGGGGTATCGATGTTAAACCGAGTTGTGCTTGTCGGCCGTTTGGTTAAAGACCCAGAATTACGACACACCAATAAAGACAATATTGCTTTTGTGTCTTTTACCATCGCAGTTAATCGGCCATTTTCAAGCAACCAGAGTAATAGCAATGATAATTCCACTAGTAATTACAATAACACTGCTACGGATTTCTTTCCGTGCGTTGCTTGGAGAAAGCAAGCCGAAAACATCAGCAAATATGTCAGTAAAGGACATATGGTTGCTATTGACGGTCGCCTTCAGACTCGTGACTATATGGATGAAAAAACCAACACAAAACGATATGTTACCGAAATTATTTGTGATTCCGTCGAGTTCTTGGAACCGAAGGGCCAATTTAACGACAACAATCGTTCAGTCGAAAAAGAAACAACCATTGAAAAAAATAATGACATTCATGTCATTGAAGATGATCTGCCATTCTAAATAGGAGGATTTAAGATGTATACCAGCGGAAGACCGCAATCTGGAGGCCAAACCGGCAACCGAGTGATGCGGAGAAAAACGAAAAAAAGATGTTATTTTACTGATAATAAGATTTCCTATATCGATTTTAAGGACTTTGAAATGTTAAAAAAGTTCATTTCGGAGCGGGGTAAAATTTTACCCAGACGCGTAACCGGTACGAAAGCATATTTTCAGAAACACCTTGCTGTCGCTATTAAACGTGCTCGTTTCATGGCTTTATTGCCTTTCGTCAAAGACTAGATACAAAAAAAGACTCATCGAGTCTTTTTTTTATGACTTTATGGTTTCGAAATTGCAATTTTATCATTATATGATATAATTATTCTGTTAATCACGAAAGGAGTGCGACAATGAAAAAACGTTCAATTGTGATGATAATATTGACCATAATAATCTTTTTTTCGTTAAGCATTCTTGGGTTCGTTTATTTGTGGTCTTTAGATAACCATATATACATAATCCTTTATGTCTGCTTGTTAGCAACTATAATCATTAGTTCATTAGTTATGGCTTTTAGCAATCGTAAGCGTGTTGGAAAAATTCGAACCCTTGAAGAAAAGATTAAAGAAACCAATTTATTATCCCGGCGCTTAAAAAACAGCGAGGATATTGCCTTAAATTACCTTCCTGTGGGGATGATTCTTTACGATGACAATTTTACCATTACCTGGGCAAACGGAATTGCCAAGGAGTTTTTTTCGAATATTCTTGTTGAACGAAAACTATCCTTTATCCATGAAAACTTGTACAACCTGATTCAAAAACGCGAAGGTAAATTCATTCTCAATATCTATGGTAAAGACTATGAAGTCGTTCATTATCCCAAAAACAAATGTGCTTACTTGTTTGAAGTTACTGAACGTGAAGAATGCAAAAGACGTCTTAATGATAATACAAATGCCATCGGTATCGTCAATCTTGATAATCTCGATGAAGCCACCGCAAATATGGATTTGCAGGTAAAAAACAATATTCAAGGAAAACTGTTAGGAGCTATGGACAATTGGTGTCGCAAATATGACATCCTCTTTTTAAACCTCCGACCCGAAAAATCTGTCATCTATCTGTCCAAAAAGCAATTAGAACAGGTTATGAAAGATGAATTTTCCATATTGGATGAAATCAACGAAATATCCAATCAAAACGAAGTTCGGGTTACTTTAAGCATGGGTGTTGCCTGCTTTGATACATTAGCCGATAAACTTGGAGAATTAGCTGATGAAGCTTTGAAACTGGCGCTTGGACGCGGTGGCGATCAAGTCGTCGTTAATATTCAGAATCAATCACTTAAGATGTTTGGCGGAAAAAGCAACACCGTTGAAAAACGGACAAAAATTACCGCTCGTATCAATTCTCGTGCCATTAGTGATCTGATTTCCAAATCGGAAGCTACTTATATTATGCCACACCATAATACCGATTTAGATGCATTTGGTTCGGCGATTGGGCTGTTACATTTAGCAATTGCTCAAGGGAAGCATTCCCGAATTATCATTGATTTCGATCGTATTGATCATACTTGCGCAAAAGTTATCGATATGCTAAATCGGGAAGATGTCAAATTATTGGAATATTTGATTGATCCCGATGATGCAATGGACGCGATTACTTCTAACAGCCTTTTAATCTTGGTTGATCACCACAGTCCAACCCAAACCATCGAACCCAAATTACTGGAAAAGACAAAGAACATTGCTATTATTGATCATCATCGTCGGATTGACAATTTGCTTTCCGAAGTCAGTTTGAATTATGTTGAACCTTATGCATCATCATCGGTAGAACTTGTTATCGAGATGATGGAACTATATAATTATGAACTGGAAATCGATGGGTTCGAGACAACCATTATGCTTGCGGGAATGATGATTGATACGAATAATTTCACCTATCGAACCGGAGTAAGAACCTTTGAAGCAGCTGCGTTACTGAAACGGTACGCTGCCGACCCCTTTAAGGCAAAGTTGATTCTTCGGGAATCACTTGATGACATTAAAACTAAATCCAATCTTGTCAACTCAGCTCAAATAATTAACGACCGTTTTGCCATAGCGACTATGGCTTCAGAAAGTAAAACCGATCGGGTTCAACTTGCAAAAACAGCTGATGAACTCTTAGAAATTGATAACATCATTGCCGCATTTGCTATTGGAAACATCGGTAATGAGACCATTGCTATCTCCGCTCGTTCTGTCGATAAATATAATGTTTCGGTTATGATGGAACAATTCGGCGGTGGTGGTCACTTAAATAATGCAGCGGCCCAAATAACCGGAGGAAATATTCCTGATATCGTACTAAAGCTTGAAGAAATATTGAAATCTTCATTTAAGGAGAATGCGACCATGAAAATTATTTTAATTAAAGATGTCAAAGGCAAAGGTAAAAAAGGCGATGTTATCGAAGTGGCGACAGGATATGGAAATTACCTGCTAACTTCAAAACAAGCCATTGAAGCAAGCAATTCTAATATCAAAGCGATTGAAGATGAAAAGTCAAAAGTGGAAAATGATGCTTTAGCTGATTTAGAAGCCATGAAGAAACTCAAAACCGAAATTGAAGAAAAACCAATCAAATTATATGTCAAGATTGGTGAGTCAGGAAAACTTTTCGGAGCTATAAATAACAAACAAATCGCCGAAGAATATAAGAAAGTCTACAATCTTGAAATCGATAAACGCAAAATTATGCTCGAGGATAATATTCACTCCCTAGGAGTTTATAAGGTTTTGGTTAAACTACATAAGGATGTTACCGCCGTAATCAATTTACAGATTATCGAAGAAAAATAGGATTTACCCCGAAACGGAGGATCGCCATGGAACAAAAAATTCCACAAAACATCGAAGCTGAACAAGCGGTACTTGGTTCCGTTTTCTTCGAACAAGGATCGATTAAAACTATTCTAGACAAACTACAACAACAGGATTTTTATTCTCCTAATCATCAGGTGTTGTACACCGTGATGCGGGATTTACATCACGAAGATATCTTCATTGATTATACAACGCTGATTGATCGCTTAGAAAATCGAAATTTGCTCGCCAAAGCTGGTGGCGTCGAGTATGTGGCCGGACTAATTGATGCTGTGCCATCAACTGCAAATCTTTTAAATTATATCAACATTGTTAAAGATAAATCCATTACGAGGCGAATCCAAGATACTTGCCGGGAAATTATCGAGAAATCTTATACAATTGATAACACCCCGGACTTTATTGATGACGTTGAAAAAAAGGTAATTGGTATCACTAAAGATAAACGCACTAGCGATTTTAAGGGCGTTGGAGAAATCGCCAATCTATTAGTTGGTAAAATTGCTGAGCAAGCGCAAATTGGTGGCAACGTAACCGGTCTTGACACTCGTTATTATGAATTTAATCGTTATACTTTAGGATTACAAAAATCTGATCTGCTCATTATTGCTGCCCGTCCATCAATGGGAAAGACAGCATTTGCTCTAAATATCGCTTTAAATGTTGCCAAAGCGAAAAGCCGGCCGCATATTGCTTTTTTTTCTTTGGAAATGGGTGTCGACCAATTAGTAATGCGTTTGCTTTCTTGCGAAGCTCAAGTTGATAACTTCAAACTTCGTCAAGGCAAACTTACTCCGCAGGAATGGGAGAAAATCCATTTTGCTGTCGGAAGCCTCTCACAATTGAATCTGTATTTTGATGACTCAGGCACTGTAAAGGTTACCGATCTTCGCAGCAAATGCCGGAAATTAAAACAGGAAGAGAAACTTGATTTAGTTGTTGTCGATTACTTACAATTACTGAGTGGTACGCAAACAAATCAAGGCAATCGGGTTCAAGAAGTCTCGGAAATCAGCCGTGTTTTGAAGGAAGTTGCTCGTGAATTAAAGGTGCCGGTAGTGGCATTGTCACAATTGTCGAGAAATGTGGAAATGCGAAAAGAGAAAAAACCGGTTATGGCCGATTTGCGTGAATCGGGATCAATTGAACAAGATGCTGATATAGTTATGTTTTTATATCGCGAAGACTATTATGATCAAGAAACGACAAAAAAGAACCATGTCGAAGTGAGCATTGCCAAAAACCGATCGGGTACGATTGGTGAATTTGAATTATTATTCAATAAAAATATGTCTACTTTCAGCAATTTAAGCACTAGTAATAATGAAGAAACGTACAATATTGACCAAGCCAAAGATAATTTCTAGCGGTCGTAAGACCGTTTTTCTTTGTCAGGTTCAACTTTATTAATGTACTTATTCAAATTTTATTAGTAATTAGGAGAAGAATATGTTAAACGAAAGATTAGATCAAATTGAAGAACGTTATAATGAGATAACGCAACTTTTGTCAGATATTAATATTGCTATGGATCGTCAGAGAGTCCGCGAGCTTTCCAAAGAACAAAAGGCATTGGAAAAAACTGTTGTGATGTATCGCGAATACAAAAGTTGTCTCAAACAGTCCGAAGGAATCAAGGCTATGACCCATGATGAAGATCCGGAAATTCGGGAAATGGCAGAAATGGAATCGGAATCTTTAAAAAATAAAATTATTGCATATGAAGAGATGCTTAAGGTTTTATTAATCCCCAAAGATCCGACCGATGAGAAAAACGTTATAATGGAAATACGGGGTGCTGCTGGCGGCGATGAAGCCAATATTTTTGCCGGTAACTTATTCCGAATGTATACTAAATATGCTGAATCACGCGGTTGGAAAGTATCTGTGATGTTTGCGGATGTATCTGAAATGGGTGGATTTTCACAAATCGAATTTTCGGTTAGCGGCGATTCCGTATATTCGCTAATGAAATATGAATCAGGAGTTCATCGAGTTCAACGGGTTCCCGAAACCGAAGCATCTGGGCGAATTCATACTTCAACAGCAACGGTTCTTGCTTTGCCAGAAGCGGAAGAATTAGACTTCGAATTAGATATGAATGACATTCGTATTGATATTTTCTGTTCTTCCGGGCCGGGAGGGCAATCGGTGAATACTACTAAATCAGCCGTGCGATTAACACACATCCCTACGGGAATGGTTGTACAATGTCAAGACGAAAAAAGTCAGCAAGAAAATAAAGCTTCAGCTCTTAAGAATTTAAGATCGCGTTTATATGATCTGGCCTTGCAAGAAAAACTTGATAAAGAAGGCGCGGAACGCAAAAGCAAAATTGGCACAGGTGATCGATCGGAAAAAATCCGAACCTATAATTATCCACAAAATCGAGTAACCGATCATCGAATCAATTTTAGTATTCAACAGTTAGACCGAGTTATGGAAGGTAAACTTGATTCCATTCTTGATGCCTTGTTGGCAGAAGAGCAACAGCGCAAGCTTTCTAAGCGGGAAGAGTAACATGGCTACTTATTCTGTTATATTGCGAAAAGGCGAGAAAACGGCGCGAGCACATGGGATGGAAGCATCGGGTATTAAATTGCTTTTGTTGCATTTTTCGCAGAAAACACCAACTGAATTATACCTTGATATCGATAAGGAAATGCCTGAAACAAATCAAATTGCTTTTTTTGAAGGGGTCGACCAATATGTTATTAATCATCGACCGGTTCAATACATTATGGGATATGTCTCGTTCTATGGATACGATTTTTTT
>JAQWBC010000062.1 GCA_028707415.1 Candidatus Izemoplasmatales bacterium | reverse complement strand
ATGAAGGTTTTGGCACGTCAAATCTTTGAAATGTTCGTCGCCGATGTATTGCCAACCAGGAACTTCTTCAAATACCAGCAAGCCGACTTCATCACAACGATTAATAAAATAATCACTTTGCATATAATGAGAAGTCCTGACGATATTACATCCTAATTCATATTTGAGAATATCGGCATCTTTTTCTTGAACCCGTTTGGGCATCGCAAACCCCACATATGGATAGCTTTGGTGGCGATTTAAACCGATTAGCTTGATTTTTTTGTTATTAAGAATAAAACCTTCGGTGGTGAATTCGGCACTGCGAAACCCAAAACGAGTTAAGTATTGATCAATAATCTCGTTATTACGAATTAAGTTTACTTGAAGATTATAGAAAACTGGATTGTTTATATCCCAACGCTCAATATTCGCGATTATCGTCTTATAGTGAATGACATTTTTAAATGTGCCAGTGACTGTATCGGTATACACGTTATTTTGATTTTTGCTAATGGCAATCTGAACATTATAATCAGATTCTACGTTTTGGTTTAAAAATAAGTTTAGATCCAGTGTCATTTCAGAATCGATTAACCGCGGCGATTCAAGTGTTTTGATTAGTCCACCCTTGATATACACCGGCGGAAGCGATGAAAGGGTTACTTCACGATAGATTCCGCCATAGCATAAATAATCAACAACGTTTCCAAAAGGAGGAACATCTTTAATTTCCCGCGAATCGACCTTGACAAATAAATAATTGTTTTCACCATATACAACATCATTAGTAATATCAATGGTAAATGGCGTAAAACCGCCTTCATGTTCCATTACCAACTTTTCATTTAAATAGACGGATGCCGTTGTCATAACGCCATTGAATTTCAATATTAAGTTTTGTCCATAGTCACTTTCTGCTATATATATAATTCGTTTATAAGAGGAAATAAATTGATAATCTTTTTCGTTGAAATTATTATAAGGAAGCACTTTATTAGTGTGAGGAAGCATTATTTTTACAAAATCAGAAAGCGGACAGTCATTAGAAATATATTCTGAATTATAATCCGGACAATAATACCAATCAAAATTTAATTGATCAATACGCCTCATGGTGTGATACCTCTTTCCTCTTGCTTTATGTAGTAAATTCGCGATCCAAAATCGCCCATCAGCCGCACTTTATCGGTATATCCTGAACCGATGAATCGTTGTTTAGGAATAAATCCATGATGATTCAAAACATCACCAGTAGTCAAGATATCGTCGTTTTCTTGAGTCATCATATAGTTGTTGGCTAAAATATTGAACAATAATCCGTTAGCGTTTATGCGAATCGGCAAGGCATGTTTAATCAAGTCGCCAAACATTCTAAGGTTAGCATATTGTTTCCGATTGACAATTCGATAAGTCTTCTGAGAATCAAAACCCCTTACTTCGACTTTTTGCATCGCTCCATTAGGCTTAGCCAACAACTGGTAAACACCGATGATGGCTTCATCTTTGGAAGGAGACATCATCATCCAGATGCATTCATTATTATTAAAAGGATTAACTAAACGTGTGAATTTACCAAATTGAAGCAAACTTCGATGTTCTTTATAAAATGCAACTTGTTGTTTAATGACTTTTTTCTCGAACCGAGAACACCGAGTCAAATCTAACTCATATCCCAACAATCCGAAGATAGCAGTATTGAACCTAGTTTCTAAAGGTGTGTTGCGAAGTGTCTGCATGTTTGGTGCGTAACTGACGTGTGCTCCCATAGTCGAAGGTGGATACACCATTGAAGTGCCATATTGGATAAAAAGTCGTTCAATACCATCGGTATTATCCGATGTCCATGTCTGAGGCATATAGTATAACATCCCTAAATCAAATCGATTCCCGCCACTGGCGCAGGATTCAAAAAGGATCTGCGGGTATCGGTGTTTTAATTTGGCTAATAAGTCATATAAACCGAGAACATATCGATGGGTAAATTCGCCCTGATGAAGAGCATCAAGGCTATTTGAGAAGACATCAGAAAAATTACGGTTCATATCCCACTTACAATACGTAATGGGGGCTTGATCAAAAAGATGACATAAAGATGTGAATAGATACTCGATTACTTCATATCGAGACAAATCCAAAATAAGTTCATTTCGTCCATAACTCGGCAAGCGATTGGGCAGTTTAATCGCCCAGTCAGGGTGAAGACGATATAAATCGCTATTAGGATTAATTGCTTCTGGTTCCACCCAAATACCAAAATTAAGTCCGATTTTATTAATTTTATCGACTAATCTTTTTAAACCGGAAGGAATTTTTTGAGGATTGATTGTCCAATCGCCAAGCGATTGGGTATCATCATTGCGAGTGCCAAACCAACCATCATCGAGTACGAAAAGCTCGATCCCCAATTGCTTGGCGGATCGGGCGAGTTTTAAAAGTTTGCTCTCTGTGAAATCAAAGGATGTAGCTTCCCAATTATTAATTAAAATGGGCCGTTCTTGATTTTGCCACTCCGGAGAAACAATATGATGATTAATTAACTCATGAAGGTTTTGACTGAGCTTAGAAAGTCCCGATGACGAATATGTTAGTACGACTTCGGGTGTAACAAACACATCGTTCGGAGCCAATTGCCAATAAAAATCAAAAGAATTGATTCCCATTAATATCCGAAGCAATGAATGTGGAGATACTTCCGCAGAGGCCTCAAAGTTGCCAGAATAGATCAATGAAAAACCGTAACACTCACCGAGTTCTTCATCAGTATGTTGGCGTTTAATGGCAATAAATGGATTATGATCGGAAGATGATAACCCTTTTTTGGAATCAATTTTGGTGATTCCAAATGTTAATTCGCGGGTGTGAATATGACGTTCACGAATCCATGCGCCATCAAGGCTGATAAGTTCAAAGTCATGATCAGAAAAATCTAAGTTCATACTCATGGCTTTTTCAATCGTAACCAAGGATTTTCCATTAAGAATAGCACATCTTCTCGTTAAAATATCCAAGTCCGAAAACACGGTATAATACATTTCGATTGTCAAATCAGCAATCGCATCGGTCACAGTAATTTTTAAAGTTTCGCTCGCGTCGTTTTTGGTGTCAAAGGTTTCAGGAAGTCCTTCAAAATGAGGTTTTGAAGGCAGAAATTCATGTGAAGCATATTTAAAATCGGTCACTCGTGAACCGTCGGATAGACGAAAATGGAACATCGGGTCACGAAAATCTCCTTTCCCAAATGTCGAAATTTCTAATTGAGCTAAGTTAAGATTAAAGGTTTTATCAGTTTCATCGTAAATCACCTGTGATCCAACTTCAACGGCGAATTTTGGCTCGAGTTGGGTGTAATTATCGACATTTTGCATCATTTTACCATAGTATACATGTGCTAAATGGCCTGAAGGCAAAATTCGCATCACATACGATGAGGTTTTAGTCTGTAAGTGAAACAATTTTTCTTGTTCGATAAATTGAATCATCGCCGTCCTCCTTAAGTAATTGATGCTTGATCACCGCGGCATATTTCCCCGGGTTTATCTTTCAGCAAACAACTATTTTTGTAGTTCATCAGCGGTCGCTAAAACATATTGCTTGAAAAACGGCATGATGACAAAACGAATTAAAACAATGGCGTAAATTATCTGTAATACGATTGACAAAATTATTAGCCATAGTTCGGGATTTAGTGTATCAAAAATGATGTAATCAATCAACACTCCGGACAGATATGCCGGCGAAATTATCAAATAATATTGGAACGCTTCGGGGATGATACCGTTACTATAAAGAATCGGCAATAATGAAAAAACAACAATATACCCAAGATAACTTAAAGATAAAATTCGACTGGTTTTGGCAATGATTGACAGTGATAAACCGATAATTATATGAACGATGACCCCCATCACGTATACAAGGAACAAGAAAAAATAGTTGATATGAATACTATTTACAAATGCAGAACTGCGAATTAAGGTAATGATAACATAGCCGATAAATGGCAAAATTTCAATCGTTACCGCTGCCAATATTTTAGCCATAACTATTTTTATGGTTTCGGTTTCTGATGTAATAAGTGGCTCGAAAGTCTTTTCTTCCCGTTCAATAAACATTGAGATCGAAAAGATAATTACGGGGAGAACGAAAATACTTAAGTACAGAAAATTGGCTGATCCAAAATCGGGTAAAAACCAAACGGTCATACAAAACATAAATGTTAAAACCACAACAAAATGAATAATCCGATAATTATACATTTTTTTAATATCATGGCCAACTAGTTTAAAAAAATCTTTCATCCCATATCAACTCCCGTTTGGTTTTTTTTCATATCGTTATGAAAACAAGAAAAGTGTCATCAATAGTATTGTACTTCTCGATGGCCACTTCTTCAACATGGTTCTTTATAATTGTTTACAAACAACCACAAAAACTATCGAAAATGTTTCTTGAATTTTAGATTTAAAAACTCTTTTAGTTTTTGCGCATCATTGAAAGTGTCGAATTTCCCCATGTCAACGACAATCGTCTTGCGTTCAACATCGGTGATGATTAGAAATTCACTACTCATATGAATTTTAGTAACATTGATGTATTTTATTTCTCGTGGCCGCACACCCTCGACAAAAATCGTTTCATCGGTAAATGTGTAGTTTTGCATAATCGGATGCTCGACTAAAGGACTTTTATTAACCTCCCGCTTCGCCGTTACTTTTTGAATAAAAATCGTCAAGAATAAATAAACGATGACAAAACCAATCAAAAATACACCATATTGCCAATCCCCGATAATAAACATATAAATAGCGAACCCGATAGCAAATATAGCGATGATTGAGAAGTTCTTTTTAATGAAATCAATTAGATAATACTTATTGTATCTAATCAATAAATCTTTGTCGTATAAAGTTCGATTGCGAATTTCCATAATAACTAGCTCCTTTTATATTTTGAGTTTTTTAAAGACAAGTGGATAAATGCCGATAGCGATAAAGACCATAATAAAATACCGAACTAAATCAAGTGTCATCGCCACTCCTGCTAAAGCGATATCGGTGACTCCTAATGATTCTGGGTTAATGATTAGATCAAATAGAAATGATAAGGAGTACCTAATCCCCATTACGATGGCCACACCGGCGAGGAAACGAATAAGATTTTTCCAAATCACCCTGTGCATGGAAAAATTGACGTGCTGTTTCTCATACATTATACCGCCGACAAAACCGATAAAAGCTCCCGTCATCTTGAATAAACCTTCAAGCTTACTGTAAAAATTGGGAGCATCATTAGCAAATGCTTGCATCTGAGTCAAAAACATTATTGCCAATAGGAATATGCTCCCAACCATTGTCCACAGATAGAGTTGGTTTCGATTGGGAATTATCTTAAATAAGTAATGGACTAATAATGCAATTCCGATGCCTAACAATCCACCGGCGATAACATCCGTTAAATAATGTGCTCCTAAATACATCCTACTGATGGCAACCATGATGATTATCACGGTAGCAATGATAGTTAACCAACGTTTTTTAAACCAGACGGCTGCTGAGCCGAAAACACTTGAAGCCCCTTGAGTATGACCGCTCGGGAAGGAATACCCTCCAGCAGTTTCGTCGCGCCAATTATGAATTAAATCCTCATAAGCATCAAATGGACGGATTCTTTTGACGATAACTTTAATTACACTATTCATAATTAAAGAAATAAAAACAGAAAATCCAATAAATTCTCCGGCTTCTTTATCAAAACACCAGAAAATAAAGCCCATGATAGCGATGATGATTAGTTCCTCGCCGAACATAGTCCAAAACGTGAAAAAGCCTTTGGTAATTGCGTCAGAAAATGTTTGTAACCACTGGATAATTTCCACTTCAAATCCCATTTTTATTCATCTCCCAAAATATATTTATGAATAGCAATCCCGACGCCATTATCAACATTCGTACCCGTTACTGCTTTTGCTTTGGCTTGAACGTGTTTCCTAGCGTTTCCCATCGCAATTCCTAATCCTGCATATTGTAACATGGCAACATCATTTTCTTCATCACCAAATGCAATAATTTCTTCGCGCTTGATTTGTAAATGGTGAGCGAGTTTTGCAAGTGCATTGCCTTTCGAACCTTGAAGATGGGCAAATTCCAATAAGGTATTAGCGCTCTTGACGATGGTGTATTGATCAAAATAAGACTTTGGTATTTGCGCTTGAAAATCATTTATTTTTTGATCATCATCAAGTATTAACACTTTATATACTTCTTCAGGGCCATAATATTTCGTCATTGGTATATATGTGGCAGCAGCAATCAAATCATGGTCGCTTTTGGTAATTTTTTCGATGTGTTCAGACAGTATTATTTTGTTTTCACAAAAAACATGCATTTTGAAACCGAAAGGTTCTACAAGTTTTGCAATCCGACG
>JAQWBC010000061.1 GCA_028707415.1 Candidatus Izemoplasmatales bacterium | reverse complement strand
AGTTCAAATGGTAAATGTGATGCTTCACTGTATCCAATAGCAGCGCTCATTCCCGAATCAGGAACACCGATGACAATATCGGCATCAACGGCCGCTTCTTTTGCTAAGCGCATCCCACAAGCTTTTCGGGCATAGTAGACATTGATATTCTCGATTTGACTATCCGGACGGGCAAAATAGATATATTCCATCATACACATTTGGTGCGATTGTTTTGCCACATAAAATTCTGAGTGAATTCCTTCTTGGTCAATCCTAACGATTTCACCGGGTTGCACATCGCGTAGATACTTTGCATCAATGGCTTCTAATCCACAAGTCTCACTGGCGATGACATAAGCGCCATTATCCAATATTCCGATTGATAACGGTCTTAGTCCGTTTTTATCAAGGACCGCATACATTTCCTTTTCCAACAACAAAATAAAAGCGAAAGCACCCTCGATTTCCAACAATGATTCTTTGAGCCGTTCTATCATCGTTCCTTTTCGTCGTTTTAACAGATGTGCTAAAATTTCTGTATCAGAAGTGGTTTGGAAGATACTCCCTTGTTCTTCTAGAACGGATTTTAGTTTATTAGCATTGACAATATTCCCGTTATGGCATAATCCTAAAGGACCAGTAAGCGATTGAAACAAAAACGGTTGAACATTCATGATGCCACCACCACCTGCGGTCGAATAACGGACATGACCAATGGCATGGATACCTTTAATTTTTTCGAGATCGCTGGTTTTAAAAACCGCTTTGACTAATCCTTCACCTTTTTTTTGACGCATGATTGTTCCATCAGTTGCGACAATACCGCATCCCTCTTGACCGCGATGTTGTAAAGCATTTAAGCCAAAATATGTCAATGTTGCGGCATCAGGATGGTTAAAAACGCCATAAACGCCACATTCTTCATTTATCTTTCGCGAATCGCTTGCGGCTTCTTCGAGCATATTAATCCTCCTCAATCGTTTTAATTCTTGACAGGATTTCGTAATATGCTTCTTCAATACTGCCAAGATCACGACGAAACCGATCTTTATCTAATTTTTTTAACGTTGATTTATCCCAGAAGCGACAAGTATCGGGTGATATTTCATCAGCTAAAATGATGTTGCCTTGACTATCTTTTCCAAACTCAATTTTGAAATCGACAAGAATAATGCCAATTCGATCAAATATACTACACAAAATTTGGTTAATCGCGAAAGTCATTTGCTTTATTTGCGCAAGTTCATCATCCGTAGCCAATCCCAAAGCAATCGCATGATCATCATTGATTAATGGATCTTGATATTCGTCGTTCTTATAACTCATTTCAAAGATATGACGAATCGGAATCGTCCCTTCTTTTATTCCTAACCGTTTCGCCATACTCCCGGCAATCACATTGCGAACAATGACTTCGATTGGAATAATTGTAACTTTTTTACATAATTGTTCCCGATCATCAAGTTTTTTTATGAAGTGGGTTTTTATCCCTTGTTTCGCTAGTTTATTAAAGATAATCGCCGTGAACTCGTTATTGATTATCCCTTTGTTTAAAATCGTTGCTTTTTTGATGCCGTTAAAAGCGGTTGCGTCATCTTTGTAATGAATAATACAAAATTCGGGATCATTAGTGGCATATACTTTTTTGGCTTTGCCTTCATAAACCATTTCGTTTTTAGTAATCATCGTAATTTTTCTCCTTTTATAAATTCGATTGCGCTCGCAAAAATCGGCTGATATTTGTTTCCATTAATATTTTTATAAAGATTTTCTCCATAACGTTCTGAATGCCCCATCTTGCCTAAAATTCGACCATCGGGGCTTAATATTCCTTCGATTGCATAGATTGAACCGTTTGGATTAAACTTAGAATCCATCGTGGGAAAGCCATCATAATCGACATATTGAGTAGCAATTTGATGGTTCTTAATCAAATCGGCAATCACTTCATCACTGGCCACAAACCGTCCTTCACCATGAGAGATAGGCAGTGTATGGATTGTTCCCGCATCAACGTTGCTAAACCATGGATTATCATTGGAAATTACTTTTGTTTGCACCATCTTGGCCACATGACGACCAATCATGTTTTTTGCCAAAGTCGGACTATCCGTTGCAACCATACCTAACTTTCCATATGGGAGAAGCCCGCTTTTTATTAACGCCTGGAATCCATTACAGATTCCCAAGATTAAACCATTTCGTTTTTGTAGTCTTTCAATTGCTGAAGACACAAGAGGATTAAGTAAAACCGCAGTAATAAACTTACCCGATCCGTCGGGCTCATCACCGGAACTAAATCCTCCGGGGATACATAACAAATCTGCTTTATCAAGTTCTTCACATAGTTCTCCAAGCGAATTAATAATGGCATCATTGTCTTGATTACGGAAAACGACGGTTTTGACAAATGCTTTAGCATCACGAAAAGCCGATTCTGAATCCGTTTCACAATTAGTACCCGGGAAAGCTACGATTAATACTTTCGGTTGATAGTCGCTTTCTGTTTGCTGTACAGTCTTGATTGATTTTAATTCCACAATCGGATGTTTATTTGGACAATACACTTGCGTCGGGTAAACGGATTCAAAAGTCGCACCATTGGCAGCAATCGCTTCTTCAAGCGGAATTGTTTGCTTTCCAATAACAAGTAGCGGTTCCTTAATCGTTTTACCAATCATATACTGATCTAAATCAGGGATAATCGCCCAAGCTTCGATTACAATCGCTCCGTAACTTGGGGTAAACATGTTCTTGATATGGGTTTTCTCATCTATCGACACCCCAATCTTGTTGCCAAAACTCATTTTAGCGATTGCTTCGATCCATCCTCCTGCCTTAACAGCAAATGCCGATATCACTTGATGACTACGAATCAACGTCGTGATCTGATTCCAAATCTTGATTGTCGATTTTGGCAATGGCAATCCATATTCATCAATATCTGGTTCCAAAAGATAGATAAAACTTCCAATTTTTTTTAACTCAGGAGATATCACTTGGTTAGCAGAAGCAACCGCTAAAGCAAAGGCGATGAGCGTCGGTGGCACATGAAGGGAAGCAAAACTACCACTCATTGAGTCTTTTCCCCCAATTGCCGGAACCTGATAATCGATTTGCGCTTGTAAAGCTCCAAGCAAGGCTTGGAAAACGATGCCGAAATTATGCGGATCATTTCCGAGTTTTCGGAAATATTCTTGCAATGATAAACGGGCTTTTTGCCAATCACCACCCACTGCGACACATTTAGCTAATGCTTCGACAACGGCAAGATAGCTCCCGTGAAATGGTGAAGATGATAATATTTCTGGGTTAAATCCAAAGGTCATGATGGTACATGTATCCGTAACTCGTTCTAAAATCGGTAGTTTTTGGACCGATGCATCAACCTCAGTTAACTGAAATTTACCTCCTAAAGGTGATAAAACGGTCGTTTTACCAATTGAAGAGTCGAACTGTTCAATCATGCCTTTTTGGGAAGCGACATGATAAGAACCAAGATGTTTTATAATCGTTTGTTTGATATCTTCGCCGTGAAATTTATTATCATGCTGCATAAAATTCGCTTCGACTATAACACTTACTTGCTCCCGAACGCCATTAGTATCGAGAAAATCCCGGCTGATATTTACAACAATCTCACCGTTCTTCTTCATCACTAGTCGGTTATTATCTGTTATGGTTGCAACATGATGAATTGTAAGATTTTCATCTTTGGTGTATTTTGCCAATGTTGCATAATTTTTCGGATCAATGACAAGTGCCATGCGTTCTTGAGACTCCGAGATTGCCAACTCCGTTGCCGATAGTCCTTGGTATTTTACCGGAATCTGATCTAAATCGATTTCGATGCTCGAAGCTAATTCGCCAATAGCAACCGCGACACCTCCAGCACCGAAGTCGTTGCATTTTTTTATGATTTTTGCCACCTCAGGGTGACGAATTAATCTTTGTAATTTCCGTTCTGTAGGGGCATTTCCTTTTTGAACTTCACTCGATGCAGTTATTACTGATGATTCTGTATGCGATTTTGAAGATCCCGTCGCTCCCCCGATTCCATCTCTTCCGGTCATACCTCCAATTAAAATCACAATATCATTTGCAATTGGTGAACAACGAACAACATTTTGCTTTTTGACGGCACCAACAACAGCCCCAACTTCCATTCTTTTTGCAACGTATCCGGGATGATATAGTTCCCGAACAAGCGTCGTTGCCATGCCAATCTGATTGCCATAAGAACTGAAACCAAGTGTTGCTTTTTGGGAAATGACGCGTTGTGGTAATTTTCCCAGAAGTGTATTTTCAATGGGCGCAAGAATATCGGAAGCTCCGGTGACCCGGATTCCCTGATACACATAGCTCCGTCCCGACAATGGATCACGGATTGCTCCCCCAAGACAAGTCGAAGCCCCACCAAATGGTTCAATCTCAGTCGGATGATTATGGGTTTCATTTTTGAACATCACTAAATATTCTTCGCCTTCAGCCGTGGTATTAATACTGCAAGCATTGACTTCTTCTGACACTTCAATATCATCAGCCTTACCCAAGAATCGCAACCATTTCGCATAAATAGTTGCTAAATCCATAAACGTCATGGGTAAGTGATTACGATTTAAATGTTTACGTATTTCTAAATAGTTATGATAGGCTTGATTTATCGGATGCTTTTTATCTGCAATTGCAATACAGATAGGATCAAGAATGGTCTCAAAGGTTGTGTGGCGACAGTGATCGGACCAATAAGTATCAATTACTTTTATTTCTGTTTCCGAAGGGTCACGGTGTTCCTCGACAAAATACTCCCAAACCCAATGCAAATCGGCATCCGACATGGCAAGACTTGCTTGTTCATGGTATGATGTTAATTCCTTTTTCGTCCAATTAACAAAACCATGTAGATATGTTGTATCGCTTTCGGGATTAATATCAGGAATCATCGGTTCGTCATATAAATTATAGACTCCCATTTCGACTGGATTAACCAAATAATTTGCAAGTCGTTTAATATCGATCGGTGATATTGATTCAAAAGTAAGCAGCTGTTTTGTTGCAACAACGATATTGGCGTTGCCTAAAATCAGTTGTATGCATTGCATAGCCGCATCTGCTTTTTGATCGTATTGTCCGGGTAAATATCCATATGCCAAGGCACAATTAATTGTAATTGGTACAATGTCATATATTTGGTCAGTCACCAGTTCGCCGAATACTTTCCATTTAAGCACTTCGATATCGACATCACTGCATCCGAAAATTTCATAGACACAAAAACGTCTAAACGACTGCAAATCAAGCTGCAAATCCGTGGCTATTTGTATTCTCAGTGTTTGACTTTCAATTTGGAATGGGTCCTTCTTTTCAACAAAGATGCGTTTCCCGTTCATGCTCTACTCCCTTTTCTTTCAAGAAAACTAGATATTTATCGCCAAAACTTGTTCTTTCATATTAATTTGATATTCCCGTAATTTTTGGCGTAAATTTTCGTCTTCAAGCGCCAAAATTCGACACGCAAGCAAAGCAGCGTTTTTAGCGCCAGCCTCACCGATTGCTAATGTTCCCACCGGTATTCCTCCCGGCATCTGGACAATCGATAATAATGAATCTAACCCGTTAAGCTCAGTAGAACGAATCGGTACTCCTAAAACGGGGATGATTGTCTTAGCCGCAATCATCCCAGCAACATGGGCTGCGCCTCCGGCTCCAGCAATAACGATTTTAATTCCTCTTTGCGATATTTCTTCCGCAAATGTGAACATTTGATCGGGTGTTCGATGTGCCGAGATAACCTTCATTTCATAAGGAATATTAAAATTATCCAGCACATCCTTGCACTTTTCCATCGTTGGTAAATCCGATTTGCTGCCCATAATGATCGATACAATTGGTTTCATATTAATCCTCCTGAAAAAATAAAAATTGCGCAGACGAAAGAAGTGTCCGCGCAACGCGAAAAAGAACTTCTCTCATAGTCTATGCTTTTACGGCGCATAGGTAGATACTCTGGGACCATATTACCCACATTATATGAGAAAAACTATTTAATTTTAAATGCAAATAGGCATCTTGCGAATGCCTATTAGTTACACTGTATTCTACCATTACTTACCTAACGATGTCAAAGACAATCGGCATTTAATAATGAGAAAACGCTTACTTATGAAATAGCGATTATAATTACGATTGATTCATCCATTCGAGACTATCCGGTTGTTTTTGAAAGGCGATACATTTGGTAATATCCTGCTTTGAAATATACCCTTCCATGGCAGCTACATCAATCAACGTATTAAAATCGGTCAACGAAAAATTGGTAATATTGTTATCTTTTAAACAATCGATCCCTTTTTGCATTCCGTAAGTGAAGATAGAAACAATTCCTAAAACTTCTACTCCCGACTCCCGAATAATATTGACGATTTCGCCAACACTTCCCGCCGTCGAAA